>NZ_JBXAST010000008.1:0-93352 GCF_058809645.1 Azospira sp. MPR-E4
TCTGCGCTTCGCTATCCGCGAAGGCGGCCGTACCGTCGGCGCCGGTGTGGTTGCCAAGATCATCGAGTAATTTTTACATTCGGGGCGGGCTTTCACCCGCCCCATCGCTCTTTGGGAAATATCATGCAAAACCAGAAAATCCGTATCCGTCTGAAGGCCTTTGACTACCGCCTGATCGACCAATCCGCTCAGGAAATCGTTGAAACCGCCAAGCGTACCGGTGCTGTGGTTCGTGGCCCCGTGCCCCTGCCCACCCGCATCCAGCGTTACGACGTGCTGCGTTCCCCGCACGTGAACAAGACTTCCCGCGATCAGTTCGAGATCCGGACCCATCTGCGCCTGATGGACATCATCGATCCGACCGACAAGACTGTTGATGCTCTGATGAAGCTCGACCTGCCGGCTGGTGTTGACGTCGAAATCAAGTTGCAATAAGCGACTGGTTGCGTATATAATCCACCGCTTTTCCGCGGGCGACTCCGTTTGGTGTCGCCCATTTTGACTTACTTGTCGGCCAATCGCAGCCGGCATTTGGAGAATAACCATGAGTCTAGGCCTTGTTGGGCGCAAGGTCGGCATGACGCGCGTGTTCACTGATGACGGTGCTACCGTCCCGGTGACTGTGCTGGACGTGTCGAACAACCGTGTGTCCCAGATCAAAACGCCTGAAACCGACGGCTATGCCGCCGTTCAGGTGACTTTCGGCAAGCGTCGTGCCTCCCGCGTCAACAAGTCTCTGGCTGGTCATCTGGCCAAGGCTGGTGTTGAAGCTGGGCACGTGCTCAAAGAATTCCCCGTGACCGCTGAGCAGCTCGCTGGCCTGAAGGCTGGCGATCAGATCGCTGTCACAATCTTCGCTGTTGGCCAGAAGGTCGATATCACCGGCACCTCCCAGGGTAAGGGTTTTGCCGGCGCTATCAAGCGTCACAACTTCAGCTCCAACCGCGCCAGCCACGGTAACTCCGTGTCTCACAATGCTCCTGGCTCCATCGGTATGGCGCAGGATCCGGGTCGCGTGTTCCCGGGTAAGCGCATGGCCGGTCACCTGGGTGCTGTGAAGAGCACTGTGCAGTGCCTGGAAGTGGTTCGGGTCGACGTCGAGCGCCAGCTGCTGCTGGTGAAAGGCGCTGTTCCCGGCTCCAAGGGCTCCGACGTCATTGTGCGTCCGGCAGTCAAGGCTTAAGGGGGCGTGATGGAACTGAAAGTTATCAACGAAAACGGTCAGGAAGCTGCCAAGCTGCAGGCTTCCGATGCCCTGTTCGGCCGCGAGTACAACGAAGCGCTGGTGCACCAGGTGGTTGTTGCCTATCAGGCCAATGCCCGTAGCGCCAACCGCAAGCAGAAGGATCGCTCCGAAGTCCGGCACACCACCACCAAGCCCTGGCGCCAGAAGGGTACCGGTCGCGCACGTTCCGGTAGCAATGGCAGCCCGCTGTGGCGCGGAGGCGGTCGCATTTTCCCGAATTCCCCTGAGGAGAACTTCTCCCAGAAGGTGAACAAGAAAATGTACCGCGCTGGTCTGGCTTCCATTCTTTCCCAGCTGGTCCGTGATGACCGTCTGGCCGTGGTGGAAAACCTCTCTGTCGAGGCGCCCAAGACCAAGCTGTTCGCCCAGAAGATCAAGGGCATGGGCTACGAGTCCGTGCTGGTGATTACCGATTCCCTGGATGAGAACGTCTTCCTGGCTTCCCGCAACCTGCCCAATGTGCTGGTTCTGGACGTTAGCGAAGCCGATCCCGTGTCCCTGGTGCGCTTCCCCAAGGTCCTCGTGACCAAGGGTGCTGTGGCCAAGTTTGAGGAGCTGCTGGGATGAGCCAAGAACGTCTGCTGCAGGTGCTGCTGGCGCCGCAAATCTCCGAAAAGGCGACTTTCATCGCCGACAAGAACGAGCAGGTGGTTTTCAAGGTTGCCTCCGACGCAACCAAGCCGGAAATCAAGGCTGCTGTTGAGCTGCTCTTCAAGGTGCAGGTCGAGTCCGTTCAGGTGGCCAACGTCAAGGGCAAGGAAAAGCGCTTCGGTCGTTTCATCGGCCGCCGCAAGAGCTGGAAGAAGGCTTACGTCAGCCTGAAGCCGGGCCAGGAAATCAATTTCGCGGCCGGGGAGTAAGAACATGGCATTGATCAAAGTTAAACCGACTTCCGCCGGCCGCCGTGCCGTCGTGAAGGTCGTCAACCCCGATCTGTACAAGGGTAAGCCGTTCGCCGGCCTGCTCGAGAAGCAGACCCGCGGTTCCGGTCGTAACAACAACGGTCGCATCACCGTTCGCCACAAGGGCGGCGGTCATAAGCAGCACTACCGTGTTGTCGACTTCAAGCGCAACAAGGACGGCATTCCGGCCAAGGTCGAGCGCCTCGAGTACGATCCCAATCGTTCCGCCAACGTGGCTCTGCTGTGCTACGCCGACGGTGAGCGCCGTTACATCATTGCCCCCAAGGGCATGGTGGTCGGCCAGCAAGTGATCTCCGGCTCCGAAGCTCCGATCAAGTCCGGCAACGCCCTGCCGATTCGCAACATTCCGGTGGGTAGCACCATTCACTGCGTGGAAATGCTGCCCGGCAAGGGTGCTCAGCTGGCTCGCGCCGCTGGTACTTCCGTGCAACTGCTGGCTCGTGAAGGCTCTTACGCTCAGCTGCGTCTGCGCTCCGGTGAAATCCGCCGTGTGCACGTCGAATGCCGTGCCACCATCGGTGAAGTCGGTAACGAAGAGCACTCCCTGCGTTCCATCGGTAAGGCCGGTGCCATGCGCTGGCGCGGTGTTCGTCCGACCGTTCGTGGCGTGGTCATGAACCCGGTTGATCACCCCCACGGTGGTGGTGAAGGCCGTACCGCAGCTGGTATGCATCCGGTTAGTCCTTGGGGTACCAAGACCAAGGGTTATCGTACCCGTCGTAACAAGCGCACGAACTCCATGATCGTGCAGCGTCGTCACAAGCGTTAAGGGGTAGAGATCTATGGGACGTTCTGTAAAAAAGGGCCCGTTCGTCGATGCCCACCTGCTGAAGAAAGTCGACGCCGCTCGTGCTGGCAACGACAAGCGGCCGATCAAGACCTGGTCTCGCCGCTCCACCGTGCTGCCGGATTTCGTCGGTCTGACCATTGCCGTGCATAACGGCAAGCAACATATTCCGGTGTATGTCACCGAAAACATGGTCGGCCACAAGCTCGGCGAATTCTCCCTGACCCGTACTTTCAAGGGTCATACCGCCGGCAAGAAGGCGAAGAAGTAAAGGAGTGCAAATGGAAACTCGTGCTATTTTGCGCGGCGTCCGCCTCTCCGCCCAGAAGGGTCGCCTCGTGGCTGACCTGGTTCGCGGTAAGCCGGTGGGCCAGGCGCTCAACATCCTGGGCTTTGCTCCCCAAAAGGGCGCAAAGATCGTTAAGAAGGTTCTGGAGTCTGCCATCGCCAACGCCGAGCATAATGACGGCGCCGATATCGACGAACTGAAGGTCAAGACCATTCACGTCGAGCAGGGTACGTCTCTGAAGCGCTTCACCGCTCGGGCGAAGGGTCGTGGCAATCGCATCATCAAGCAGACCTGCCACATTTTCGTGACCGTCGGGAACTGAGGAAGAGTTATGGGACAGAAGATTAATCCTACCGGGTTCCGCCTCAGCGTGAACCGTAACTGGGCTTCCCGCTGGTACGCGAACAGTCAGAACTTCGCCACCATGCTGAACGAAGACATCCGGGTCCGTGACTACCTCAAGAAGAAGCTGGCACATGCGTCCGTCGGCCGCGTTCTCATCGAGCGCCCCGCCAAGAACGCCCGCGTCACCATCTTCTCCGCCCGTCCGGGCGTGGTTATCGGCAAGAAGGGCGAAGAGATCGACAACCTGCGCGCCGAACTGCAGCGCATCATGGGTGTGCCGGTCCACGTCAGCATCGAAGAAATCCGCAAGCCGGAACTCGATGCCCAGCTGATCGGCGACTCCATCGCCCAGCAGCTGGAAAAGCGGATCATGTTCCGTCGTGCCATGAAGCGTGCCATGCAGAACGCCATGCGTCTGGGTGCCCAGGGCATCAAGATCATGAGCTCCGGCCGTCTGAACGGTGCTGAAATCGCCCGTACCGAATGGTACCGCGAAGGTCGTGTGCCCCTGCACACCCTGCGCGCCGACATCGACTACGCTACCTCCGAAGCCCGCACCACCTACGGCATCATCGGTATCAAGGTCTGGGTGTTCAAGGGTGAAATGTCCGCCAACGGCCAGCCCGCTGTCGTGGCTCCGGAAGCCGGTGCCGACGAGCAGCGCAAGCCCCGTCGCTCCGCCAAGCCTGGCGAAGGTGCCGACAAGCCCAAGACCACTCGTACTGTGAAGGCCAAGGCTGAAGGTGAGGCCAAGGCTGCGGAGGGCGACAAGGCCCCCGCCAAGCGCGTAAGAAAGGCAGGTAACAACGATGCTGCAGCCTAATCGCAGAAAATACCGCAAGGAGCAGAAGGGCCGTAACACCGGTCTGGCTACCCGCGGTGCCAAGGTTAGCTTTGGTGAATTCGGTCTCAAGGCCATCGCCCGCGGGCGTCTGACTTCCCGTCAGATCGAAGCTGCGCGTCGTGCCATGACCCGTCACATCAAGCGGGGCGGCCGTATCTGGATCCGCGTGTTCCCGGATAAGCCCATTTCCAAGAAGCCTGCCGAAGTCCGTATGGGTAACGGTAAGGGTAATCCGGAATACTACGTGGCTGAAATTCAGCCGGGTAAGGTTCTGTACGAGATGGACGGTGTGGATGAGGCTCTGGCTCGCGAGGCGTTCGCCCTTGCTGCTGCCAAGATCCCCTTCGCTGTCACCTTCGTGACCCGTCAGTTGGGGTAATCCATGAAAGCCAATGAGTTGAAAGCGAAGAGCGTCGAAGAGCTGAACACGGAGCTGGTTGAGCTCCTGAAGGCCCAGTTCAGCCTGCGCATGCAGGCTGCGACGCAGCAGCTGGCCAATACCAGCCAGCTGAACAAGGTGCGCAAGGATATTGCGCGTGTTCGTACCTTTATGCGTGAAAAGGCGGTACAGCAATGAGCGAGACCACCAGCATCAAGCGTACCCTGATCGGTCGCGTGGTCAGCGACAAGATGGAAAAGACCGTCACCGTCCTGATCGAACGTCGCGTGAAGCACCCGGTTTACGGCAAGATCGTGACCAAGTCCAAGAAATATCACGCGCACAACGAAAACAACGAAGCCAAGGCTGGCGACCTGGTGGAGATCGAGGAAACCCGTCCTCTGTCCCGCACCAAGGCCTGGCGCGTTACCAAGCTGCTGGAAAAGGCAACCATCATCTAATGATGGGCAAGCCCGAAAGGGCTTGCGCGTTTTCTCAGGAGCGTGTACTATCCCGCTTCTTCGAGGTGCCCGGTGTCAGCCGGGCTCCTTTGTTTTAGTTCCTCCCCCCTTCGGGGTCCAAGACTGCCTGCGATCCGTTGCGGGAAAAGTTGGAGTTAATAATGATTCAGATGCAGACGATTCTGGACGTCGCCGATAATACCGGTGCGCGTTCGGTGATGTGTATCAAGGTCCTGGGCGGCTCCAAGCGTCGCTATGCGGCCGTTGGTGACATCATCAAGGTGTCCATCAAGGACGCCGCTCCCCGTGGTCGCGTGAAAAAGGGTGATGTGTATAACGCCGTGGTGGTTCGTACCGCCAAGGGCGTGCGTCGTCCCGATGGCTCGCTGATCAAGTTCGACAACAACGCGGCGGTGCTCCTCAATGCCAAGCTGGAGCCCATTGGTACCCGTATCTTCGGGCCGGTTACGCGCGAATTGCGTACCGAGCGCTTCATGAAGATCGTGTCCCTGGCGCCCGAAGTGCTGTAAGGAGCGGTGATGGAAAAGATTCGCAAGGGTGACGAGGTTGTCGTCATCGCCGGCAAAGACAAGGGCAAGCGCGGTACCGTTGCTCGCCGTGTCGATGCCGAGCATGTGGTGGTCGAGGGTGTGAACCGTGCCAAGAAGCACGTCAAGCCCAATCCCATCAAGGGCGTGGTTGGTGGCATCGTCGACAAGGACATGCCCATTCACATCTCTAACGTCGCGCTGTTCAATGCTGCGACCCAGAAGGCTGACCGCGTTGGCTTCAAGATTCTTGAAGACGGCAAGAAAGTGCGCGTGTTCAAGTCCAATGGCGAAACCCTGGACGCTTAAGGAATAGTCATGGCGCGTTTTTTCGACTACTACAAAGCTAGCGTGGTGCCTGAGCTGACCAAGCAGTTCGGCTACAAGTCCGTTATGGAAGTGCCGCGCATCACCAAGATCACCCTGAACATGGGTGTCGGCGAAGCTGTTCAGGATAAGAAGATCCTGGAAAATGCCGTCGGCGACATGCAGAAGATCGCTGGTCAGAAGCCCGTTGTCACCAAGTCCCGCAAGTCCATCGCTGGCTTCAAGATTCGTGACGGCTACCCCATCGGTTGCATGGTCACCCTGCGTGGCCCCCGCATGTTCGAGTTCCTGGATCGCCTGATCACCGTTTCCCTGCCCCGCGTGCGTGACTTCCGCGGCGTGGCTGGCAAGGGCTTCGACGGCCGTGGCAACTACAACATGGGTGTGAAAGAGCAGATCATTTTCCCCGAAATCGAGTACGACAAGATCGATGCTCTGCGCGGGATGAATATCAGCATTACCACCACCGCGAAGAGCGACGAGGAAGCCAAGGCCCTCCTGTCTGCCTTCAAGTTCCCCTTCAAGAATTGAGGCGATAATGGCAAAACTGTCACTCATCAATCGCGAAGAGAAGCGTCGCGCGCTCGTGGAAAAGTACGCTGCCAAGCGTGCTGCCCTGCAGGCCGTTATCGACAATCAGAGCCTTTCTGACGCCGAGCGCTTCGAGGCTCGTCTGAAGCTGCAGGCACTGCCGCGCAATTCCAGCCCCGCCCGTCTGCGCAATCGTTGCCAAGTAACCGGTCGTCCGCGCGGTGTTTTCCGCAAGTTCGGCCTGTGCCGCAACAAGCTCCGTGAAGCCGCCTTCAAGGGCGAGATTCCCGGTATGACCAAGGCCAGCTGGTAAGCAGGAGGAATAAAGATGGCTATGAGCGATCCGATCGCGGACATGCTGACCCGCATCCGCAACGCCCAGCAGGCCGAGAAGGCATCCGTAACGATGCCCTGCTCCAAGCTGAAAGTGGCGATTGCCGACGTCCTTAAGGGCGAAGGTTATATTGATGATTTCGCCGTGCGCGAAATCGAAGGCAAGGCTTCTCTGGAGATTGCCCTGAAGTACTACGCCGGCCGCCCGGTTATTGAGCGCATCGAGCGCGTCTCCCGGCCTGGTCTGCGTGTTTACAAGGGCAGCCAGGATATTCCGCGTGTTATGAATGGCCTGGGCGTGGCAATTGTGTCCACCCCCAAGGGCGTCATGACCGACCGCAAGGCACGCACCCAGAACGTGGGTGGCGAAGTCCTCTGCATCGTTGCGTAAGGGGGAACCATGTCCCGTGTAGGTAAGAATCCGATTTCGCTGCCCAAGGGTGTGGAAGTTGCTCTGGGTGAAGAGATCTCCGTCAAGGGCCCCCTTGGCGTGCTGAAGCTGAAGGCCAACCCGGCTGTGGTCGTGAAGGTCGAGGGCGAGCAACTGGTTTGCTCCCCGGTGGAAGGCGTTGAAGGTGCTGGTGCTCTGTGGGGCACCATGCGTGCCAATCTGAACAATATGGTGACCGGTGTTACCAAGGGTTTTGAGCGCAAGCTGACGCTGGTCGGCGTGGGTTACCGTGCTCAGGCCCAGGGCGACACCCTGAACCTGACCCTCGGCTTTTCCCATCCGGTGGCCCACAAGATGCCTGCTGGCGTCAAGGTGGAGACTCCGAGCCAGACTGAAATCCTCATCAAGGGTGTGGACAAGCAGGCGGTGGGGCAGGTAGCGGCTGAAGTTCGCGCTTATCGTAAGCCTGAACCCTATAAGGGCAAGGGCGTGCGGTATGCCGACGAAGTGGTCGCGCTCAAGGAAACCAAGAAGAAGTAAGGTGGCGAAATGATTGACAAAAAACAGTCGCGCTTGCGTCGTGCCCGTAAAACCCGGGCCAAAATCGCCGAGCTGAAGGCCGTCCGTCTGTGCGTGTTCCGCACCAACAGCCACATCTATGCTCAAGTTATTTCTCCCTGCGGGTCCAAGGTTCTGGCTGCTGCCTCTTCCCTGGAACCTGAAGTGCGCAAGGATCTGCCGAATGGCGGCAATGTGAATGCTGCTGCCACCATCGGTAAGCTCATCGCCGAGCGCGCCAAGAAGGCGGGCATCGAGCAGGTCGCTTTCGACCGTGCCGGCTTCCAGTACCACGGTCGTGTCAAGGCCCTGGCTGAAGCCGCACGCGAAAACGGTCTGAAGTTCTGATCGGCCTGAAGGAAAGTTCGAGGTTAATTATGGCAAAACCGCAAACCAAGAAGCCCCAGCAGGCAGACGAGCGCGACGACGGTCTGCGCGAAAAAATGATCTCCATCAACCGCGTCACCAAGGTGGTGAAGGGCGGCCGGATTCTGGGCTTCGCCGCCCTGACCGTGGTGGGTGATGGCGACGGCGGCGTTGGCATGGGCAAGGGCAAGTCCCGCGAAGTGCCCGTTGCCGTGCAAAAGGCAATGGACGAAGCCCGTCGCAAGATGGAAAAAGTCAGCCTGAAGAACGGCACCCTGCAGCACGCCGTTGTTGGTAAGCATGGTTCCTCCACCGTTCTGATGATGCCCGCTGCCGACGGTACCGGCATCATCGCCGGCGGTGCCATGCGCGCCGTGTTCGAAGTGATGGGTGTGACCAACGTCGTGGCCAAGGCTCACGGCTCCACCAATCCTTACAACATCGTCCGTGCCACTCTGAACGGCCTGCTGGCGATGAACACTCCGGCGGAAATTGCTGCCAAGCGCGGCAAGTCCGTTGAAGACATCCTGGGGTAAGAAATGGCTGAGAAGACTATCAAGGTTACGCTCGTCAAGAGCCTGATCGGCACCAAGCAGGACCACCGCGCCACCGTGCGCGGCCTGGGCCTGCGCCGGCTGAACTCCTCTTCCGTGCTGCAGGATACGCCTGCTGTGCGCGGCATGATCAACAAGGTTTCGTACCTGCTGAAGTGCGAGGGCTAACATGCAACTGAATACCATCAAGCCCGCAGAAGGCGCCAAGCACGCCAAGAAGCGTGTCGGTCGCGGTATCGGCTCCGGCCTGGGCAAGACCTGTGGCCGTGGCCACAAGGGTCAGAAGTCCCGTTCCGGCGGCTTCCACAAGGTTGGTTTCGAAGGCGGTCAAATGCCTCTGCACCGCCGTCTGCCGAAGCGCGGTTTCGTCTCCCTGACGAATGCCCGCAACGTGGAAGTTCGTCTGTCCGAGATCCAGGGTCTGCCCGTCGACGAGATCGATCTGCTGGTACTGAAGCAGGCCGGTCTGGTGGCTGGCAATGCACTGTCCGCCAAGGTCATCCTGTCCGGTGAGATCAGCCGCAAGGTTGCGCTCAAGGGCGTGGGTGCCACCAAGGGTGCCAAGGCCGCCATCGAGGCTGCCGGCGGCTCCGTGGCTGAGTAATCGTTTCTAACGTAGCGCGAGGAAGTTCGGTTTTGGCGACCAATAACGTAGTCAGCAAAGGCGGCAAGTTCGGCGATCTGAAACGCCGTCTGTGGTTCCTGCTTGGTGCCCTGGTCGTTTATCGCATCGGCGCCCACATCCCGGTTCCCGGGATCGACGCCAATGTGCTGGCCGAACTCTTCCAAAGCCAGCAGGGCGGCATCCTGGGCATGTTCAACATGTTCTCCGGTGGCGCCCTGTCTCGCTTTACCATTTTCGCCCTTGGCATCATGCCCTACATCTCCGCCTCCATCATCATGCAGTTGATGGCGGTGGCCAGCCCTCAGCTCGAGGCGCTGAAGAAGGAAGGTGAAGCCGGGCGGCGCAAGATTACCCAATACACCCGCTATGGCACAGTGGCGCTCGCCCTGTTTCAGGGGTTGGGCATCGCAATTGCCCTTGAGGCACAGCCCGGGCTGGTCCTGGAGCCTGGCTTCCTGTTCCGCCTGACGACCGTGGCCACCCTGCTGACGGGCACCATGTTCCTGATGTGGCTGGGCGAACAGATTACCGAACGTGGTCTGGGCAACGGTATTTCCATCATCATCTTTGCCGGTATCGCTGCGGGTCTGCCCAACGCCATCGGCGGCCTGCTGGAGCTGGTTCGTACCGGTGCCATGCATCCGCTGACCGCAATCGTGATTTCGATTCTGGTGTTCTTCGTCACCGCCTTTGTGGTGTTCGTCGAGCGGGGCCAGCGCAAGATTCTGGTCAACTATGCCAAGCGCCAGGTTGGCAACAAGGTTTATGGCGGTCAGAGCTCCCATCTGCCGCTGAAGCTGAACATGGCTGGTGTCATTCCCCCCATCTTCGCTTCCTCGATCATTCTTTTCCCGGCGACCGTTGCCGGCTGGTTCGGTTCCGGCGAATCCATGCGCTGGCTGAAGGACTTTGCCGCCACCCTGTCGCCTGGCCAGCCGATCTACGTGATGCTCTACGCCGCCGCGATCGTCTTCTTCTGCTTCTTCTACACCGCCCTGGTTTTCAACTCCAAGGAAACCGCGGACAACCTGAAGAAGAGCGGGGCCTTCGTGCCCGGGATTCGTCCTGGCGAGCAGACTGCCCGCTACATTGACAAGATTCTCATGCGCCTGACCCTGGTTGGCGCCGGCTACATCACCCTAGTGTGTCTGCTGCCCGAGTTTCTGATTTTGAAGTGGAACGTGCCGTTCTATTTCGGTGGTACTTCCTTGCTGATTATCGTGGTCGTGACCATGGATTTCATGTCCCAGGTCCAGGCCTATGTCATGTCCCATCAATACGAAAGCCTGCTCAAGAAAGCTAACTTCAAGGGCGGTGGCTTCCCGGCAATGAAGTAGGCCGGCTCCAGACAGACCAGAGCTAGGATGGCGAAGGAAGATCTGATTGAAATGCAGGGGGAGGTGGTAGAAAACCTTCCCAATGCGACGTTCAGAGTGAAGCTGGAAAACGGCCACATGGTCCTCGGCTTCATATCCGGCAAGATGCGGATGCATTACATCCGTATCCTGCCAGGCGACAAGGTGACGGTGCAGTTGACGCCCTATGATTTATCCCGGGCCCGCATCGTTTTCCGCGCCAAATAAGGTTTCAAGAATCTCTACGCTAAGAAGTAATCGGGTTAATGGCTGGCTGCGCCAAGCGCCCTGAATCAAGGAGCTAAAAATGAAAGTGCTGGCATCGGTAAAAAAGATTTGCCGCAACTGCAAGATCATTCGTCGCAATGGCATTGTGCGCGTGATTTGCACTGATCCGCGCCATAAGCAGCGCCAGGGCTAATTGCAACCGGCGAAAGCTGGTGTTGCGTCGATATTCGGGTTGAATCGAAGTACGATTCATCGGTATAATTGTAGGTTTCGCTTTTCCGGGGTGACTTAATGGCCCGTATCGCTGGGGTAAATATTCCCAACCACAAACACGCTGAGATCGCGTTGACCGCGATTTTCGGCGTTGGTCGCACCCGCGCACAGAAGATCTGTGACGCAGCGGGTGTCGTTCGTTCGACCAAGGTGAAGGACCTGTCCGACGCCGAGATGGAACGCCTGCGTGATGAAGTTGGTAAGTTCACTGTCGAGGGTGACCTCCGCCGTGAAGTGACCATGAGCATCAAGCGTCTGATGGACCTTGGCTGCTATCGTGGCCTGCGTCACCGCAAGGGTCTGCCCGTGCGTGGTCAGCGTACCCGCACCAACGCGCGTACCCGCAAGGGCCCGCGCAAGGCTGTCCAAAAGGGCAAATAAGAGGATAGGAAATGGCTAAGACTGCTGCCAAAGTACGTAAAAAGGTCAAGAAGAACGTGGCCGAGGGCATTGCCCATATTCACGCCTCGTTCAACAACACCATCATCACCATCACCGACCGTCAAGGTAATGCCCTGTCTTGGGCAACCTCCGGTGGTGCTGGCTTCAAGGGCTCTCGCAAGTCCACTCCGTTTGCCGCTCAGGTGGCAGCCGAGGCTGCCGGCAAGGCTGCTCAAGAGTGTGGCGTGAAGAATCTGGAAGTGCGCATCAAGGGACCCGGCCCCGGCCGCGAATCCGCCGTGCGCGCCCTGAACGCCCTGGGTATGAAGATCACCGCAATCTCCGACGTGACGCCTGTGCCGCATAACGGCTGCCGTCCGCCGAAGAAGCGTCGCATTTAAGGAGTGACTCGTGGCTCGTAACCTCGATCCGAAATGCCGTCAGTGCCGCCGCGAAGGCGAAAAGCTCTTCCTCAAAGGCGAGAAGTGCTACACCGACAAGTGCTCTGTTGAGCGCCGTGCCTACGCCCCCGGTCAGCATGGTCAGAAGTCTGGCCAGCGCCTGTCCGACTACGGCGTGCATCTGCGTGAAAAGCAGAAGATCCGTCGCATCTACGGCGTGCTGGAAGGCCAATTCCGTAGCGTGTACAAAGAAGCCGACCGTCGTAAGGGCGTGACCGGCGAAAACCTGCTGCAGCTGCTGGAGTCCCGTCTGGATTCCGTGGCCTATCGCATGGGCTTCGGCGCTTCCCGCTCCGAATCCCGCCAGATCGTCCGTCACAACGGCGTGCTGGTGAATGGCAAGCGTGTGAACATCCCCTCCTACCAAGTTCGCCCCGGCGACGTGGTGGAGCTGACCGAGCGCTCCCGTGGTTCCCTGCGTGTGAAGGCTGCCCTGGCGGCTGCCGAATCCCGCGGCTTCCCCGAGTGGCTGGATGTGGACGCGAAGAATGGCAAGGGCACCTTCAAGGCTGCTCCGATCCGTTCCGAACTGCCTTCCACCATCAACGAAAGCCTGGTCATCGAACTTTATTCGAAGTAATGCCAGGCAGGCTGACTGAACAGGCAAAGGACAGCACATGCAAAGCACTGGACTTCTGAAACCGCGCATCATTGATGTGCAGAGCCTGTCGCCGGTACAGGCCCGGGTTGTGATGGAGCCGTTTGAACGCGGCTACGGTCACACCCTGGGCAATGCCCTGCGGCGTATTCTGCTTTCCTCGATGCCCGGCTACGCGCCGACCGACGTGAGCATCGACGGCGTCCTGCACGAGTACTCGACCATCGATGGCGTGCAGGAAGATGTCGTTGATATCCTTCTGAATCTGAAGGGTATCGTTTTCAAGCTCCACGGTCGCGACGAAGTCGTGCTGAAGCTCAGTAAGGATGGCGAGGGCATTGTCCGCGCCTCCGATATTGAGACCACCCACGACGTCGAGATCATCAACCCCGATCACGTGATCGCCCACATCTCCTCCGGCGGCAAGCTGTCCATGGAGATCAAGGTGGAAAAGGGCCGCGGCTATGTCCCCGGTACCATGCGCAATCTGGGTGATACCAAGAATATCGGCCAACTGGTGCTGGATGCTTCTTTCAGCCCGGTCCGTCGTGTCAGCTATCTGGTTGAAAGCGCTCGCGTCGAGCAGCGTACCGACCTGGACAAGCTGGTCATGGACATCGAGACCAACGGTGTTATCGAGCCCGAGGAAGCGATCCGCACTGCGGCCCGCATCCTGATGGAGCAACTGTCTGTGTTCGCCGACCTGGAAGGCACTGCCCCCATGGTCGAGGCCCAGAAGCCGGTGCAGGTGGATCCGATCCTGCTGCGCCCGGTGGATGACCTGGAACTGACGGTGCGCTCCGCCAACTGCCTCAAGGCCGAGAACATCTATTACATCGGTGATCTGATTCAGCGGACCGAGAACGAGCTGCTGAAGACCCCGAACCTGGGTCGCAAGTCGCTGAATGAAATCAAGGAAGTGTTGGCCGCCCGCGGCCTGACTCTGGGCATGAAGCTGGAAAACTGGCCGCCCGCGGGTCTGGAAAAAGTCTAACGCGGCCCGAACGAGAGAGGATTAGAAAATGCGTCACCGTAACGGTCTTCGCAAGCTGAACCGGACCAGCGCCCACCGTCTGGCCATGCTGCGCAACATGAGCAATTCCCTGCTCAAGCACGAAGTGATCAAGACCACCCTGCCCAAGGCCAAGGAACTGCGCCGCGTGGTGGAACCGATCATCACCCTGGGCAAGAAGCCCAGCCTGGCTAACCGCCGTCTGGCCTTCGACCGCCTGCGCGACCGCGATATGGTCGTCAAGGTCTTCGACGTGCTGGGTCCCCGGTTTGCCACCCGCAACGGCGGCTACCTGCGCATCCTGAAGTGCGGCTTCCGTCAGGGCGACAACGCCCCGATGGCTCTGGTCGAACTGCTGGATCGCCCGGAAGGCGAAGCTGTGGAAGTTGCCGAGGAAGCTGCAGCCTAAGGCTGAAGTCTCCCACGAAAAAAGCCAGGCGCTTGCCTGGCTTTTTTTTCGTCCTGCGTTTGCCGCAGGGCCGACACTTTTGCCTCCGTGTTGCGTCAGCAATCCAGGAGCAAAACGGAAATGTCGTCCTGGGCAGGGCTGCCGGCCAGGTGCTCGGCCAATGCCTGTTGCAGGGCGGTTAGCCGTTGTTCGGGGGGCACGCCCCGCAGGATTTCGCGCAAGCCGGCGTGGCCAAGTTGGGCACCGTTCTTCCCCTCTGCTTCCTTAAAGCCGTCGGAATAGAGCATCAGCTGATGCCCTGGTGTGCACGGGAAGGTATCAATGCTTGCCTCAAACTCATCTGTGCCGAGGATGCCGAATGGCAGGTGGCGGGAGGCGAAGGTCCGGACGACTTCCCCGTCGCCGTCCAACAACAACGATTCCGGCATGCCTCCACACCAGGCCTGGCCGGTGCCGGTGGCTGGATCAAGGAGAACCACGTTGGCCGCCACAAAGTGGCCGGTGGGCAGGGATGCCTTCAGGTGCCGGTTCATCTCCCCTACCATGCTTTCCAGGGGCAGGCCCCGATTCGCCATGCCATAGAAGACGGTGAGGAGGGGCAGGGTGCTGATGGCCGCCGTCAGGCCATGGCCCGTCGCATCTGCCAGCAGGGCTACCAGAGAACCATCCGGGGTGCGGGTGGCGGCAACCACGTCGCCGCTGAAGTTCTTGGCGGCGCTGAGCCAGTAGCGCACATGGCTATCCTGCAGTCCCGGGCGCAGCATCTGCTTGTCCAGCAGGCGGGCGGCCAACTGGTTTTCCTCTTCTGCTTGATCGTAGTACTGCTGCAGGGCCGCCGCATTCTCCATCAGCTTCATTTCGGCATTCTTGCGTTCGGTCACGTCCCGCAGCAGGCCGATGAAAATGCGCTGGGAACCGTCGCGGATTTCCGTGACCGCCAGCTCGGCGGGGAAGACAGTGCCGTCCTTGCGCAGGGCGGGGCGTTCGCGCCCGTAACCGAAGACATTGGGCGGACCGCCTTCCACGTAGGCCCGCATGTAGTCGTTGTGGCGCGAGTGATAGGGCTCGGGCATCAGCACATTGACGTTCTGGCCCCGCAGTTCCTCCGGGCGCCAGCCGAGAATCCGTTCGGTGGCCTGGTTGCAGGAGAGGATGCGGCCGTGGACGTCGATGGTGACGATGGCATCGAGGACGTTGTCGGAAATGGCCTTCAACTGCCGATAGGACTCCCGCGCCTGGCGTTGCAGGTCCAGGGCCTTGTGCATGGAGCGGATGCGGGCATCGAGCAGGGCAAAATCCAGGGGCTTGGCGAGGAAGTCGTCGCCGCCAGCCTCCAGGCCCGCCACCAGATTCTCGCGCCGGTCGAGGGCCGAGAGGAAAATGATGGGCACCCAGCGATCCAGCTTTTCTGCCCGGATACGCCGTGCCACCTCCATGCCGTCGAGGACAGGCATCATGATGTCGAGCAGCAGCAGGTCGGGCTGGTGGCGGTGGAACAGATCCAGGGCCTGCTGGCCGTCCTCGGCTGCGATCACCTGGTGTCCTTGGCGCCCCAGCAGGGCCAGCAGAATCTGGCGGATGCTGGGGGAGTCGTCGGCCACCAGAATGCGCAGGGGCGGGCTCTTGCGCGTCACGGGAGCGTCTCGCCGATGGTGGCCAGAACCACGTTGCCCTTGCCCTGGTACTGCAGGTCCTGGAAGCTGCCCAGGCGGGCCATGGCAATGCCGCGGCCGTTGGGGTCGAAGGCCCGGGCCGGATCGAAATCCAGGTAGCGGTTCCAGTCGAAACCCTCGCCCTGGTCGGTGATGCAGATGCGGATGGTGCTCCCGTCCCGTTCGAAAGTGACATCCACCCGCTTGCCTGCATTCTCGGGCAATTGCAGGCGGCGGCTGATTTCCTCCTGCCAGCGGTCACTGCGTTTCAGGGAGGATTTCTCCTCATAGGAAATGCCCAGGTTGCCGTGCTCGATGGCATTGACCAGCAACTCGGACAGTCCGAGGACGGCCCCTTCCGGTTCGGGACAGGCCTGGGCCAGGAAGACGGCCAGGCAGCCGACTTCGTCCAGGGTAGACAGGCTGAAACGGGCCGACTCCATCAGGCGCAGGGCATTGGTGTGCTCGCGCAGGCGCTGTTGCAGATCGCGGCGGGTGTTGCCGTCGGTGAGAGCGGCACGCACGATGGAGAGCAGGGAGTCCCTCTCATAGGGCTTGGTCAGGTAGTACAGGGCGCCGGCCAGCAGTCCTTCCCGCACCTGTTCTGGGGCGGAGGCGGCAGTCTGCATGATGACCGGAATGGGTTTGAGTTCCGGGTCGGCCTTGATGCGCTTGAGCAACTCGACGCCGTCGATGCCGGGCATCATGCGGTCGAGCAGCACCAGATCCACGTCCGGATGCTGCCTCAGCATGGCCCAGGCCACCTCGCCGTTCTCCGCCATGCTCAGGCGGTAGCCCTGACCGTCGAAATACTCGGACAGGATTTCCAGGTTGAGGGGCTCGTCGTCCACTATCAGCAGGTGATGGGTCATGCTCTATCCTCGATGGAGGGGCTGGCTTCCGGGGTCGGCAGGGTCACGGCGAGGCAGGTGCCGGGGCCGTCGTTGCCTCTGGCCACAATGGTACCGCGATGGGCCAGGGCGATTTCGCGACATATTGCCAGCCCGAGGCCGGTGCCGCCGGCGCCGGTCTTGGTTTTGCTGCTCTGGGCGAACTTGTCGAAGACCAGTTCCCGTTCGTCCACCGGAATGCCGACCCCTTCGTCGCGTACCGTCATCTCCACGGCGCTGCGACTGCCCCGGTCGCCGCTGCGGCGGCCCGAAGAGAGCGTGGTGGGGGCAAAGCCCACCTGGATGACGCCGCCAACGGGGGAGAACTTGATGGCGTTGGAGAGCAGGTTGCGGATCAGCTGGCCGAAGCGCAGGGGGTCGCAGTAAACCTCTGCCGGCCCCCGTTCGTCGAGCACCAGATGCAGGCTCTTCTCCTGCAGCAGGGACTCCATTTCGCCGGCGGCCTCCCGGATAAGGGGGCGCAGATTCACCGGCCTCGGCTCGAAAGACATCTTGCCCGCCTCCAGCTTGGACAGGTCGAGCAGGTCGTTCACCAGGGCCAGAAGCCGCTCCCCGCTTTCCCGGATGCGCTGGAAATAGTGGTTGAGCTTTTCCGCCCCCGGAATGCTGCCGGCCCGACTCAGGCCCAGGCCGGCAAAGCTGAGGATGGCGTGCATCGGGGTGCGCAGTTCATGGGACATGTTGGCGAGGAACTCGGACTTGGTGTGGTTGGCATACTCCGCCGCCTCCTTGGCCACCAGCAGGTCGGCGCTGCGCTCGCTGACCAGCTCCTGCAGATGGTCCCGGTGTCGGCGCAACTCGGCCTCCGCCGTCTTCAGGGCGGTAATGTCCACGGCCACGCCGAGGAAGCCGGTGACGTTGTGGGCTTCATCGTAGACGGCCGTCACCACCAGGCTCACCGTCAGGTGGCTGCCGTCCTGGCGTACATAGGTCCACTCGCGCCGCTCCGCTCCGGTGAGGCGGGCCCGGGTGACGAAGACCTCGAAGCCCTGGATCTTCCAGCCGAACTCCCGGCTCAGTTCGGCAGCCCTGGCCTCCACCTCCTCCGGCAGGTGCAGGATGGCGGGGGTGGCCTGGCCGACCATGGCCGCAGCGTTGTAGCCGAGCATTTTCTCCGCCCCCCGGTTGAAGACCGTGATCAGACCTTCGGTGTCGGTGGTGATGATGGAGACTTCGGTGGCCGAGTCGAACACCGACTTCATGCGGGCGTTGGCCTGCAGCAGGGCCTGCTGGGTGCGGCGCACCTCGGAGACGTTGCGCACCACCATCAGGTAGCCGCCTTCGCCGATGGCCGTGATGCGGGCCTCGTACTCGCCGATTTCGCCGTCGTGGCGGGGCAGCTGGTACTCCATGATCTGCAGCCGCACGCCGGCATCGATCCGGTCGCAGCACTGCTCCAGCTGCATTACCAGGGAGGCCGGCAGGATGTCCCGGGGATGGCGGCCGAGGAAGCTGTGGGGCGGCACGAACAGCTCGCCTTCGTTGGGGGCGTGGTAGTGGCGGAAGCAGCGGTCCCGGTCCAGCTCGAACATGAGGTCGGGCAGGGCGGCGAAGACGCCGGTGAGGCGGCTGTTGGCCTCTGCCCATTCGTGGCTGAGGCGGCGGGCCAGCTGTTCGGCAAAGCTGCGCCGGCTGCCCAGACGCAGGGTCAGGAGGGCCAGCAGCATGCTGATGGCGGTGCCGGAAAAAAGCAGGATGCGGGAACTGGGCAGCTCGGGGCCCTGCTCCGGCGGGTCCTGGCTTTCCAGGTGCAGCTGCCAGGAACGGCCGCCGAAGTAGAAGCTGCGCTCCTCGGACAGGGGATTGCTGGGGCCGCTGCCGCTGGCACCGTAGAGGTGCTTGGTCTGGCTGCTGCCGCCACTGTCGTCGCTGATGCGGATATTGAGTTGGGCGCTGCCGCTGAGGCTGAGGCTGTCGACGAATTCATCCACCCGGAACAGGGTGAAGACATAGCCCTGCAGTGCCTGCCGCCGCTGCTCCTGGATGGTCGGCACGCCGTTGGTGCTGTACAGGGGGGCGACCATGAGCAGGCTGGGGGAAGCATGTTCCGGGTCCGCCATCAGGCGGATGGGGCCGGACATGGCCACTACGCCCATGTCCCGGGCGGCCTGCAGTACCTCCCGGCGGGTCGGCTCGGAGGCTACGTCGAAGCCGAAGGCGCTGCGCAGGGGCGCCTCCGGCGCCATGAAGGCTACCGGGTAGTATTCATCCCGGGGTCCGGGGGGGCGCACCGAGAAACCGGTGACGCCTTCCCGCTCCCGCATGCGCTGGGTGAAGGCCGGCAAGTCGGCTGCCGCCACCCGGGGCAGGTAGCCCAGCACCAGCATGCCCGGCACCTTGCGCGACAGTTCCAGCTGTTCGCTGAACTGGTGCCAGGCCTGGCGGGAGGGATTGGGAGTGGCGTGGAGGAAGCCGGAGCCGCCGCGCAGCACCTGGGCGTAGTCGTTGAGCCGTTCCTCCATCGCCGCGGAGACCCGGGAGGCTTCCCGGGAGAAGGCGGCGCTGGCCTGCTGCTGTTCCATGTGGCGCAGCTGCTGCCAGCTGAACAGGGTCATGGCCATGGGCACCACCAGCACCACCAGGGCGGTGAGCCGCGGCGGCAGGGGCTGGCGCCGCAGCCGGCGGCGGGCGCGGGAGGGCAGGCTGGGGTGGGCGGATCTGGACATGGTCAGGCGGCCGCCGTCATCGCCGCCGGTGCCGGCACGGTACGGTGCATCAGGCCGGCTCCAGGCTGGGGGTGTCGTCTGCCAGGGCGTCGCCCAGTTCTTCCTGCTGCTGCAGGGCCCACATCTGGGCGTAGGCGCCGCCGGCGGCCAGCAGCTCGGCATGGCGGCCCCGTTCGACGATGCGGCCGGCCTCCAGCACCAGGATTTCGTCCGCCTCCATCACGGTGGACAGGCGGTGGGCGATGATGAGGGTGGTGCGGCCCCGGGCCGCCAGCTCCAGCTGGGCCTGGATGGCCTTCTCGGTCTTGGAGTCCAGGGCCGAGGTGGCCTCGTCGAAAATGAGGATGGGCGGGTTCTTCAGCAGGGCCCGGGCGATGGCCACCCGCTGCTTCTCACCGCCGGAAAGCTTGAGGCCCCGTTCGCCCACCCGGCTTTCCCACTTCTCCGGCAGGGATTCGACGAAGGCTTCCAGCTGGGCGGCCCGGGCGGCGGCAATGGCTTCCTCCCGGGTGGCGCCGGGGCGGCCGTACTGGATGTTGTAGATGAGGGTGTCGTTGAACAGCACCGTGTCCTGGGGAACGATGCCGATGGCGCTGCGCAGGCTGTCCTGGGTCATCTGGCGCAGGTCCAGGCCGTTGATGCGGATGGCGCCGCCGCTGACGTCGTAGAAGCGGTAGAGCAGGCGCGACAGGGTGGACTTGCCGGCGCCGGAGTGGCCCACCACCGCCAGGGTGTGGCCCGAGGGAATGGTGAAGGAGAGGTCGTGCAGGATCGGGCGGGCCGCATCGTAGGCGAAATCCACCGCCTCGAAGCGCACCTCCGCTGGGCCCGGGGGCAGGGCGATGGCGTCCGGCGCGTCGGCCACTTCCCGGTTTTCGCCCAGCAGCTTGAACATGCGCTCGATGTCGGTGAGAGCCTGGCGGATTTCCCGGTACACCACGCCGAGGAAGTTGAGGGGCATGTACAGCTGGATGAGGAAGGCATTGACCAGCACCAGGTCGCCGATGGTCATGGTGCCGGCCACCACGCCGGCGGTGGCGCGCCACATCATCAGGGTGACGCCGGCGGCGATGATGGCCTGCTGCCCCAGATTGAGGAAGGAGAGGGTGACCTGGCTGCGGGTGGCGGCATCCTCCCACTGCTGCATCTGGCTGTCGTAGCGCCTGGCCTCGTAATCCTCGTTGTTGAAGTACTTCACCGTCTCGTAGTTGAGCAGGCTGTCGATGGCCCGGGAGTTGGCGGCCGAATCCATTTCATTGACGGCGCGGCGGATGCCGATGCGCCAGTTGCTCACCTGCACGGTAAATACGATGTAGGCCACCAGGGAGGCGGCGGTGATGGCGGCGAAGACCCAGTCGTAGTGGGTCAGCAGGATGCCCAGCACCAGGCCCAGCTCCACCAGGGTGGGCAGGATGGAATAGAGGGTGTAGCTGATCAGGCTGGAGATGGAGCGGGAGCCCCGTTCGATGTCCCGGGAGACGCCGCCGGTCTGGCGGTCCAGGTGGAAACGCAGGGACAGGGAGTGCAGGTGGCGGAACACCTCCAGGGCGATGCGCCGCACCGCCCGCTGGGTGACCCGGGCGAAGAGCATTTCCCGCAGCTCGGTGAACAGGGCGGTGCCGAAGCGCAGGCCGCCGTAGAGCAGGAGCAGCAGCACCGGCAGGGCCAGGGCCGTCTCCTGGGGCGACAGGCTGTCGATCATCTGCTTGAACACCAGGGGCACGGCGACGCTGGCCAGCTTGGCGCTGACCAGGGCGATCAGGGCGGCGGAAACCCGCCACTTGTACTGCCACAGGTAGGGAAACAGGGTGCGGATGGTGGGCCAGGCATGGACTTCGCCGGCGGGGCGGGGCAGGTGGGCAGAGGATGAGCGGCGCATGGCCCAATTCTAGCAGGGGGCCGCCGCCGGGCCCCGGCACTTGTGCGGGATTTCCTGACAGCGGGACGGGCGGGGGTGTGGTAACGCAATGGCGCCGGCCCGGGAGGCAGAAGGGGCGGGCCTGCTGGACTGCCGTGCCTGGAAAGTGGCGTCCCTATTGGCTTCTGGGCGAGTGCCAGCGGCAGTGTAAAGACGTCTTGAAAAAACTTTACCGAATCTATTGCGCTTCATTTTTTTTAAACATATGATTCAAACACTCGTTTGAATTTAGCTCGCCCCAACATGACCCAAGCTGCCCAGTCCCTGCCGCCCGCCGATGCCAAGAACAGCGCCGATACCCGGGAGCGCATTCTTGACGCCGCCGAGCACCTGTTCACCGAGAACGGGTTCGAAGGGACCTCCATGCGCATGATCACCGGTGCCGCCGGGGTCAATCTGGCCGCGGTGAATTACCACTTCGGCTCCAAGGAACAGCTGATCCAGGAAGTGTTCCGCCGCCGTCTCACCTGGCTCAACCAGGAGCGCCTGCGCATCCTCGACGAGCTGGAGGCCGAAGCCGCCGGCAAGCCCCTCAAGCCGTCCCTGATCGTCGATGCCTTCTTCGGCACCCTGATCCGCATGGCCGAGCACGAGGCCCTGGGCGGGCGCACCTTCCTGCGCCTGATCGGCCGCACCATGACTGAACCCTCCGGTTTCATCCGCGCCTTCTTTGCCGAGGAATACGCCGGGGTGGTGGACCGTTACAAGCAGGCCCTGTTCAAGGCCCTGCCGGATGTGCCCAAGGCGGAAATCGTCTGGCGCTTCCATTTCATGCTCGGCGCCACGTCCTACGCCATCGCCGGTACGGACGCCCTGCGCATCGTCACCGACTGGGGCATCGAGCCCCAGGAGGCGGACGAGGGGCTGGACAAGCTGCTGCCTCGGCTCATGTCCTTCCTCCTCGGCGGCCTGCGTGCCCAGTTGCCCCAGTTCGAAAGCTGAAGTTGCAAACCTTGTAGTAACCACGGAATAACAACTCGAAGAGCCGACACAGATTGGCCGCGAGACCATAAAAGGAGACAGCATCCATGAGCATCATCCCTCTGTTGAGTGTGGCAACACTCTTGACGTTAGCCGTGCTGATCAGTGTCCGTCCTCTGCGTCGGGCCCTGATCAGCCGGCCTCTTTTCTCCATTTACAAGCGCATCCTGCCCCAGATGTCCGACACGGAGCGGGAGGCGCTGGAAGCCGGCAGCGTCTGGTGGGAAGGCGAGCTGTTCCGCGGCAAGCCCGACTGGCAGAAGCTGATGGCCTATCCCCAGCCCAAGCTGACGGCCGAAGAACAGGCCTTCATGGACAACGAGGTCGATCAGGCCTGCGCCATGACCGACGACTGGAAGGTCTCCCACGAGCTGTATGACCTGCCGCCCGATGTGTGGCAGTACATCAAGGACAAGGGCTTCCTCGGCATGATCATCCCGAAGAAGTACGGCGGCCTGGAATTCTCCGCCTACGCCCATTCCCAGGTGGTGACCAAGCTGTCCACCCGTTCCTCCGCCCTGGCCGTGTCCGTCATGGTGCCCAACTCCCTCGGCCCGGCCGAGCTGCTGCTGCACTACGGCACCGACGAGCAGAAGAACCACTACCTGCCCCGCCTGGCCAAGGGCATCGACGTACCCGCCTTCGCCCTCACCAGCCCCTGGGCCGGTTCCGATGCAGCCTCCATCCCCGACTACGGCGTGGTCTGCAAGGGCATGTGGCAGGGCCAGGAAGTGCTGGGCATGAAGGTCACCTGGGACAAGCGCTACATCACCCTGGGCCCGGTGTGCACCGTGCTCGGCCTGGCCTTCCGTCTCTACGATCCCCAGGGCCTGCTGGGCGACAAGAAGGATATCGGCATCACCTGCGCCCTGGTCCCCAACGACCACCCCGGCGTGGAAATCGGCACCCGCCACTTCCCCCTGAACGCCGCCTTCCACAACGGTCCGACCCGGGGCAAGGAAGTGTTCATGCCCCTGGAGTTCATCATCGGCGGCCCGGCCATGGCCGGCCAGGGCTGGCGCATGCTGATGGAGTGCCTGGCTGCCGGCCGCTCCATCTCCCTGCCGTCCTCCAACACCGGCATGGCCAAACTCACCGCCCGTGCCGTCGGTGCCTACGCCCGGGTCCGCAGCCAGTTTAAGATGGCCGTGGGCAAGTTCGAAGGCGTGGAAGAGGCCCTCACCCGCATCGGCGCCTACACCTACATGATGGACGCCGCCCGGGTCATGACCGCCGGCGCCGTCGATCTGGGCGAGAAGCCCTCCGTGGTCTCCGCCATCGCCAAGTACCACGTCACCGAACGGGCCCGCAAGGTGGTCAATGACGGCATGGACGTGATCGGCGGCAAGGGCATCTGCCTCGGCCCCTCCAACTTCCTCGGCCGCGCCTACCAGCAGATTCCCATCGGCATCACCGTGGAAGGCGCCAACATCCTCACCCGCAGCCTGATCATCTTCGGCCAGGGCGCCATCCGCTGCCATCCCTTCGTGCTGGCCGAAATGCAGGCCGCCCAGAAGAACGACCTGGTCGGCTTCGACAAGGCCCTGTTCGGCCACATGGGCTTCTCCATCGGCAACGGCGTGCGCGCCCTGCTGCTGGGCCTGACCGGTGCCCGCTTCGCCGGCGTCGGTGCCGACGTGGCGCCGGAGACCCGCCGCTACTACCAGCAGCTGACCCGCTTCTCCTCTGCCTTCGCCTTCCTTTCCGACGTCTCCATGCTGGTCCTGGGCGGCGGTCTGAAGCGCAAGGAAAAGATCTCCGCCCGTCTCGGCGACATCCTGGCCCAGATGTACCTGATCTCCGCCACCTTGAAGCGCTACGAGGCGGAAGGCCGGCAGCAGGCCGATGCGGCCCTCATGCACTGGTCGGTGCAGGATTCCCTGGTGCAGGCCCAGGAAGCCTTTGACGGCGTCCTCGCCAACTACCCGAGCCCGCTGGTGGGCTGGTTCCTGAAGAAGGTCATCTTCCCCTTCGGCCGTCCCCATGTGGTGCCGTCCGACGACATCGGCCATCAGGTGGCCAAGGCCCTGATCTCTCCCAGCGCCACCCGGGAGCGCCTCACCGCCGGCTGCTTCGTCGCCAAGACGGAAGCGGATGCCGTGGGCGCCATCGAGCTGGCCCTGACCGCCACCCTGGAAGCCGAGCCCATCGAGGCCAAGATCCGGGAAGCGGAAAAGAGTGGCAAGTTCGACGGCAACCCCCTCGCCAACGTGCGCGATGTGGCCCTGGCCGCCTACGAGGCCGGCGTCCTGTCTGCCGCCGAGTACGCAGTGATCAAGCGGCGCAACGAGCTGCGGGACATCGTCATCCGTGTGGACGACTTTGCCCCCGACTTCGGTGTGGCCACGGCCCTCAACAAGCCGGAAGTGCGCAAGGCGGCCTGAACGCCCTGCCAGCAGGACCCACGATCCCGGGGCGCCCCTTGAGGGTGACTCCGGGACGATTACAAGCAGAAACGTAAAAGACAAAACCAAAGGAGAAAGACATGGCCCAGCAGCAAGCATTTGAGCCGGTCTACGTGGTGGATGGGGCACGCACCCCGTTCCTCAAGGCGAAGAACGGGCCTGGCCCGTTCTCGGCCGCCGATCTTGCCGTGCAGGCCGGGCGGGCCCTTCTGGCCCGCCAGCCCTTCGCCCCGGAGGATCTGGACGAGGTGGTGCTGGGCTGTGCCAGCCCCAGCCCGGACGAGGTGAATATCGGCCGGGTAGCGGCCCTGCGCCTGGGCTGCGGCAACAAGGTGACGGGCTGGACGGTGATGCGCAACTGCGCCTCCGGCATGCAGGCCCTGGATTCGGCCATGGCCAACATCCAGTCCGGCCGTTCCGAACTGGTCCTGGCCGGCGGCGTGGACGCCCTGTCCCGGGCGCCCCTGCTCTACAACGACGCCATGGTGCTGTGGTTCGCCGGCATGATGCAGATGAAGACCCTGGGCCAGAAGGCCGGGCACTTCCTCAAGCTGCGCCCCAGCGTGCTGCTCAATCCGGTGATCGGCCTGATGAAGGGCCTGACCGACCCGGTGGTGGGCCTCTTGATGGGCCAGACGGCGGAAAACCTGGCCTGGCGCTTCGGCATCAGCCGGGAAGAGATGGATGCCTTTTCCGTGCGCTCCCACCAGCGGGTCATGGCCGGCCGGGCCAAGCAGGCCTTCGGCGAGATCGTGCCCCTGGTGGGCAACGACGGCACCGTCTATGCCGAGGACGATGGCGTGCGGGCCGATGCCAGCATGGATGGGATGAAGAAGCTCAAGCCCTTCTTCGACAAGAAATACGGCCGGGTCACTCCGGCCAACAGTTCCCAGATCACCGACGGCGGCGCCTGGCTGCTGCTGGCTTCCGAAAGTGCCGTCAAGCGCTGGAAGCTCGAGCCCCTGGGCCGCATCGTGGACGCCCAGTGGGCCGGCCTCGATCCTTCCCAGATGGGCCTGGGCCCGGTACATGCGGTGACTCCCATCCTGCAGCGCCACGGCCTGGGCCTCAACGATGTGGACCTGATGGAAATCAACGAGGCCTTCGCTGCCCAGGTGCTGGGCTGCCTCAAGGCCTGGGAAGACGATGCCTACTGCCGCGAGGAACTGGGCCTGCCCGGTGCCCTGGGCAGCCTGGACCAGGACAAGCTCAACGTGGATGGCGGCGCCGTGGCCCAGGGCCATCCGGTGGGCGCCTCCGGCGCCCGCATCGTGCTGCACCTGCTGCATGCCCTGAAAGCCCGGGGCGGCAAGCGGGGCGTCGCCAGCATCTGCATCGGCGGCGGCCAGGGCGGTGCCATGCTGGTGGAAACCTGCTGAGGCCGCCATGCGCATCGGCATCATTGTCGATTCCTGCTGCGACCTGCCCCGGCAGTTCCTCGACGAGCACGAGATCGTGGTCCTGCCCATCTCCCTGCGCATCGGCGGCGCGGTGATCCAGGACCGGCGCGACCCGGACGAGACCCATCGCTTCTACGCCACCCATGTGGACCGGCGCAGCGAGGATTTTGCCGAGTCCTTCCCCTACAGCCCGGCCCAGATCGAGCAGGTGTTCCTGGACAAGATGGTGATCGACTACGACTACGTCTTCGTCCTCACCATCACCAGCGAGCGCAGCCCCATCTACGACCATGCCATGCAGGCCTCGCGCACCGTCCTCACCAAGTACAAGGACCCGCGCCGGGAAATCGGCAAGCCGGGCCGCTTCGGCCTGTGCGTGCTCTCCAGCCGCAACCTGTTCACCGGCCAGGCCGTGCTGGCGGCGGAAGCGGTGCGCCTGATCCGTCTCGGCGGCACGCCCAGCGAGATCGGCACCCGCCTGCGCCAGCTGGTGGACCACATCCACACCTACCTGGTGCCGGCGGACCTCTTCCACATCTACAAGCGGGCCGCCAAGAAGGGCGACAGCAGCATCAACTGGGGCACCTACAAGCTCGGCCAGATGCTGGACATGAAGCCCATCCTGCACTGCAACCGGGACGTCACCCGCTCCATCGCCAAGGTGCGCGGCTTCGAGGCCGGCGTGCAGCGCCTCTTCGCCAATGCGGCGCGGCAGGTGCGGGCCGGCCTGGAGTCGCCCCACGTCTGTATCAGCTACGGCGGCGATCCGGCTACCGTGCCCGGCCTGCCCGGCTATGCCGACCTGGCGGCGGCGGTGCAGGAGAAGGGCGCCGAGATCCTGATTTCCATGATGAGCAACACCGCCGCGGTCAACGTGGGCACAGGGGCGGTGTCCCTGGCCTTTGCCGCCGGTAGCCATACCTTTCACTGAAGGTAGACCATGAACATGCATACCCAAACCTCCCTGACCCAACAGCACTGGCACCTCACCCGGGAGGCCGACGGCCTCGCCTGGCTGTCCCTGGACAAGGCCGGGGAGAGTGCCAACTCCCTGTCCAAGGCTGTCATGGCCGAACTCTCCGGCGTGCTGGACGAGCTCGACCGCCAGCCGCCCAAGGCCCTCATCATCCGCTCCGCCAAGAGCGCCGGCTTCATTGCCGGGGCCGACATTTCCGAATTCGACCAGCTGGATTCGCCGGAGGCCGCCAAGGCCATGGTGGCCCGGGGCTGGGAGCTGTTCAACCGCCTCGCCGCCGTACCCTATCCGACCCTGGCCCTGGTGCGGGGCCACTGCCTGGGCGGCGGCCTGGAACTGGCCCTGGCCTGCCGTACCCTGCTGGTGGTGGACGAGCCGGGCACCAAGCTGGGCCTGCCCGAAGTCATGCTCGGCATCTTCCCCGGCTGGGGCGGCATGCTGCGCCTGCCCCGGCGGGTCGGTCCCGCCGTGGCCCTGGACCTGATGCTGGCCGGCAAGACCGTGGATGCGAAAAAGGCCAAGCGCCTGGGCCTGGCCGACGAGTGCGTGCCGCCCCGGGTGATGGAATCCGCTGCCCGCCAGCTGGCCCTCAACCCGCCGTCCCGCAAGCCCCTGCCGCTGCTGCAGCGCCTCTTCCTGGGCCCCCTGCGCGGCGTGGTGGCGGGCCAGGCGCGCAAGCAGGTGGCCAAGCGGGCCCGTCCCGAACACTATCCGGCGCCCTACGCCATCATCGACCTGTGGGCCAAGTACGACGGCAACGCCCTGGCGGCGCCGGAGATCACCGATCGCATCGTCCGTTCCGCCACCGCCCGCAACCTGGTGCGGGTATTCCACCTGCAGGAGCGGCTGAAGGCTTTCGGCAAGGATTCCGCTTTCGTCGCCAAGCGGGTGCACGTGGTGGGTGCCGGCGTCATGGGGGGCGACATCGCCGCCTGGTGCGCCGGCCGCGGCCTCACCGTGACCCTGCAGGACCAGAACGTGGAGCGCATCGCTCCGGCCATCAAGCGGGCCCACGCCGGCTTTGCCCGGCGCATCAGGGACAAGCTGCAGCTGCGCGCCGTCATGGACCGGCTCATTCCCGACCCGGAAGGCCACGGCGCCGCCCATGCCGACGTGGTCATCGAGGCCATCTTCGAGAACCTGGAAGCCAAGCACAGCCTGCTCAAGGGCCTGGAGGCCCGGATGAAGCCCGATGCCGTGCTGGCCACCAACACCTCCAGCCTGAAGCTGGAGGACATCCGTACCGTCCTGCAGCGGCCGGAACGCCTGGTGGGCATCCACTTCTTCAACCCGGTGGCGAAGATGCCCCTGGTGGAGGTGGTGACGGCCGCGGGCGGCGATGCGGAAGTGACGCGCCAGGCCTGCGCCTTCGTGCGCGGCATCGACAAGCTGCCCCTGCCGGTGCAGAGCGCCCCTGGTTTCCTGGTCAATGCCGTGCTCGGCCCCTACCTGCTGGAAGCCATGCGCTGCGTGGACGAGGGCATCGCTCCGGAGACGGTGGATGAAGCGGCCCTGGCCTTCGGCATGCCCATGGGCCCCATCGAACTGGCCGACACCGTCGGCCTGGACATTGCCATGGCGGCCGGCAAGGCCCTGGCCGGCAATGGTACGGAGCCGCCCAAGTGCCTGGTGCAGCGCTTCGAGCGCGGCGATCTGGGGCGCAAGAGCGGCAAGGGTTTCTACGCCTATCCGGCCGGCAAGATCCAGAAGGGGGCGGCGGGCGCAGTGCCGGCCGGTCTGGCCGAACGGCTGGTGCAGCCCCTGCTGCAGCGGACGCAACAATTGGTCGATTCAGGTGTCGTAGCGGATGCCGAGCTGGCGGACGCCGGCGTAATATTCGGCACCGGTTTCGCCCCCTTCACGGGCGGACCCCTCAACTACGCTAGGAGCCGACATGCCTGAAATCCCCGTCCAACTGCCCGAAAAGCAACCCACCCTGCGCCTGATGACCATGCCGTCGGACATGAATCCGAACGGCGACATCTTCGGCGGCTGGGTCATGTCCCAGGTGGACATTGCCGGCGGCGTCGCCGCCATGCGTCGGGCCCGCGGACGGGTGACCACGGTCGCCGTCAATGCCTTCCAGTTCAAGCAGCCCATTTCCATCGGCGATGTCGTCAGCTTCTATACCGACATCGTCAAGGTCGGCCGCACCTCCATCACCCTCAGTGTGGAAGTCTATGCCGAGCGCAATTATTTCAAGCCCATCACCGTCAAGGTGACGGAGGCCACCCTGACCTACGTGGCCATCGATGTCAGCGGCAACAAGCGGGAAGTGCCGCCCGAGGGCTGAGAGCAGGTGTTTTACCCGGGAGGTTCGCCTCCCAAACCACAATCATAAATAGGAGACAAAACGATGTTGAAGACTTCCATGAAGTTGTTGCCGTTGTTGGTCCTGGGGGCAGTTTCCGGTACCGCTTCCGCCGCCGGCTTCCAGTTGCTGGAACAGAACGCTAGCGGTATGGGAAATGCTTATGCAGGTTCGGCTGCATCCGCAGAAAACGCGTCCGTTCAGTATTTTAATGCTGCGGCTTTAACTGAATTGGCGGGTAAGCAGATTTCGACTGGTGTTAATTACATCGAGCTGGATTCTAAGTTTCACAACAGAGCGTCTGTTGCGCCGGCTGGGTGGGCTGCTAATGCGGTCATGGATGGGGCACAAGGCGGGGATGCCGCTTTTGTGCCTAATTTCTATTTTTCTATGCCGCTGACCAAAGATTTGTATCTTGGGGTTGGTGCCAACGCTCCTTTTGGTATGCGCACTGACTGGGCCAAGGAGTGGGTCGGTCAAGGCTTCGGCACAATGACTGACGTCAAGGCTATGAATTTCAATTTGAATTTGGCCTATCGCCTCAATGATCAATTGTCTGTTGGTGGAGGGGTAAATTATCAGAAATTTGATGCCCAAATCGGCAACCAAGTGAATATCGGTGTAGGGCCTGCTGCGGTTGGTAGCTATTTAGTGGCGGGTAATGACTGGTCCTGGGGCTACAACCTGGGGCTTCTTTACAAACCCAGCATCAACACTCAGATTGGCGTCTCTTATCGTTCTGCAGTAAAGCATCAGCTGGAAGGTAACTACAGCATTTCTGGCGCTCCTGGGGTTGTTGCTGCAATTGTTGGCGCTGGTGGATTTAAGGCGGCGAATGGTGCTGCTAAGGTAAATATCAAGCTACCGGACACATGGGTTTTCAGTGTGGCTCATCAGCTTAACAATCAGTGGGAACTGCTTGGGGACGTTAGCCGGACTGGGTGGTCAAGTATTCCGGAGCTGAGAATTGTCTCTGCAAATGGGTCTCCTGATCAGGTCTCTGATTATCGATGGAGGGATACGTGGCGTGTGGCAGGTGGCGCAAACTACCAAATTAACGATGCTTGGAAGCTTCGCTTGGGGCTTGCATTTGACCAATCACCTGTAAGGGAAGGCTTGCGCACTCCCCGTTTGCCAGATCAGGATCGTATTTGGTATTCCATTGGCGCACAGTACAAAATCAATGCCAAAAATAAGCTGGATGTCGGTTATAGCTATGTGAAAGCAAAAACGGCTGATGCCAATGAGGTTGGAAGTGCGGCCAAGGGAACGATTAATGGCGAGTACAAGAGCTTTGTTCAGATGATTGGTGTTCAGTATTCGGTGAGCTTCTGATATTTGCTGTTCGTTTGGTTGAAGAAAAATGCTCCGCGATGCGGAGCATTTTTTTTGTGGGCAAATATTGACGGCATGAGGCGAATGCCTATAATTCAAACGTTCGTTTGAATTATAGGCGAGGCCGATGCCGATCTTTCCCGTTCCCCTGTCAGCGCCGCAGCCGGTAGGCGCCCGGCGTGCTGCCCGTCCATTTGCGGAAGGCGCGGTGGAAGGTGGTCGGGTCGTCGAAACCCACCGCGGTGCCGATCACGGCGATGGGCATGTCGGTCTGGGTCAGGCGCTGGATGGCCACGTCCCGGCGCAGTTCATCCTTGATGGCCTGGAAGGTGGTGCCTTCCGTCGCCAGGTGGCGGGTCAGGCTGCGCACCGACGTGTGCAGGCTGCGCGCCACCGTTTCGATGGAAAGGGAGCGTTCCAGCTGTTTTTCCAGGGTCTCCCGCACCTTCTGGCTGACCAGGCGCTCGGCAAAGGAAACGAAGAGCCAGCCGCCCGGCGCCTTGCTGAGGAAGGTGCCGAGGGAGTTCTTGTCCTGCCGGATCGGTGTGGCCAGGGCGCTGGCCTCGAAGTACAGGGCCGACTGCCCCTGGTCGAAATGCACCGGCCCCGGATAGAGAAAAACGTACTCCGAGGCATGGCGCGGTCGCGGATAGGCGCAGTCCACCCGGGCCAGGGTCATCTTGTGGCCGGTCAGCCAGGAGGCGACGCCGTGGATCAGCTTGAGCATGATCTCCTGGCCGAAGGTGTTTGCGGGCGCCGCCGGCGTCTGGGGGATGAGGGCGATGCGCACCAGGCCGCCCTGGCGCGAGAGGTCGATGGCGAAGTCGTCCAGCAGCAGATGGAAGAAGCGGGTGAAGCGGAACAGGGCAGTTTGCAGGTTGGCCGATTCGAGCAGGCTCAGGCAGAGGAACTTGAAGGCGCCGGCCCGCACCGGGCGGGAGAACATGCCGGGCAGTTCGTCGTCCAGCTCCCGCGCCAGCAGGCGGTAGAGGGTGGCGAACTGCTCCGTGGTGACGCGGGCGGTATCGGCTGTCAGCAAGGCCGGCGCGATGCCGGCCTGTTCCACCAGGGCCGTACGTCGAGGGGGCTCGATGGCGGTGCCGGCCAGCAGGTGGTGCACGAAGCTGATGGGGACGGTGCTCGATGACGGGGCGGCCATGGCCTGGGATTTCTTGTGCGCTGCGGCATGAGGAATGGCCGATTATGCAAGTAAATAGGCGCAACCGGCAATCCGACGGAGCGGCGATTGTTCGTAGAATCGTCGCGGAAACAAAGACTCTGTCTTGTTTCAAGGAGTCCGCTGGGCATCGGGTCGTACCTGCCGGAAAGACACTCTTTCGGCGCGATAGGTCTATTGCCAGGGTCGCAAGCGCGGCCGCCGGCGGGCGATAAGCCAGAACAACGCCGGGAGACTTCCGCCATGTCCATGCAACCCATCCAGGTCACACCCTCCGCCTACACCTATCCCCTGCTGATCAAGCAGCTGCTGCATACTCCCCTGGCGACGGCGCCGCAGCAGGAAATCGTCTATGGGGACAGGGTGCGCCACACCTACCGGGACCTGGCCCTGCGCATCAACCGCCAGGGCCATGTCCTGAGCCGCCTGGGGGTCCAGGGTGGCGACACGGTGGCGGTCATGGATTGGGACAGTCACCGCTACCTGGAGTGCTTCTTCGGCGTGCCCATGCTGGGCGCCGTGCTGCAGACGGTGAATGTGCGCCTGTCGCCGGACCAGATCCTGTACACCCTGAACCATGCCCAGGCCAGCGTGCTGCTGGTGAACCGGGAATTCCTGCCGGTCCTGGCGCAAATCCGCGGCGAGCTGGCCACGGTGAAACGCTTCGTTCTGCTGGACGACGAAGGCGGCGACCTGCCGGAAGGCTTTGCCGGCGAGTACGAAGCCCTGCTGGCCGACTGCCCGGACCACTACGACTTTCCCGATTTCGACGAAAACAGCCGGGCCACCACCTTCTACACCACCGGCACCACCGGCCTGCCCAAGGGCGTCTATTTCAGCCACCGTCAGCTGGTGCTGCACACCCTGGCCGTCTGCTCTGCCCTGGCCCTGGCGCCGCAACAGGGGGGATTCCACCGGGACGACATTTACATGCCCCTGACCCCCATGTTCCATGTGCACGCCTGGGGCATGCCCTACATCGCCACCCTGGCGGGGGTGAAGCAGGTCTATCCGGGGCGCTACCAGCCCGAGGCCATCCTCAAGCTGATCGAGAAGGAGCAGGTCACCTTCTCCCACTGTGTTCCAACCATCCTGCACATGCTGCTGCTGACGCCCTACGGCAAGCAGGTGGACCTTTCCCGGTGGAAGGTCATCATCGGCGGCTCCGCCCTCACCACGGGTCTGGCCAAGGCGGCCCTGGATCGGGGCATCGATGTGTTCACCGGCTACGGCATGTCCGAGACCTGTCCCATCCTGACCCTGGCCCAGATGGAAGATCCGGCGCTGCTGGCCGATGCCGATGCCAACGTGGCGGTACGGGTCAAGACCGGCCGGCCCGTGCCCCTGGTGGCCCTGCGCACCGTGGATGCCCAGATGGGCGACTGCCCGCGGGACGGCAAGAGCGCCGGCGAGGTGGTGGTGCGCGCCCCCTGGCTGACCCAGGGCTACCTCTACAACCCGGAGGCCTCCGAGCATCTGTGGGACGGTGGCTGGCTGCACACCCAGGACATCGGCCACATCGACCCCCAGGGCTACCTGCAGGTCACCGACCGCATCAAGGACGTGATCAAGACCGGCGGCGAGTGGGTCTCCTCCCTCGAGCTGGAGGACCTCATCGGCCGCCACCCGGGGGTCAGCGAAGTGGCCGTCATCGGCGTGCCCGACGAGAAGTGGGGCGAACGCCCCCTGGCCCTGGTGGTGCTCAAGCCCGAATTCGCCGACCAGGTGTCGGCCGCAGATATCCAAGCCCATGTGAAGGTCTTTGCCGACCAGGGCCATATTTCCAAGTACGGTGTACCGGAAAACGTCAGATTCCTCGAGAGTCTGGCTCGAACCAGCGTTGGCAAGCTGAACAAGCGCGCCATGCGGGAACAACTAGTGAAGTGAAGGAGACAAGAAGACCATGAGTGAGAACAGCAAACTGATCGTCCGCCGGGCTGCCGTGCTCGGCGCCGGCGTGATGGGGGCCCAGATCGCCGCCCATCTCGCCAACGCCGATGTGCCGGTGGTGCTTTTCGACCTGGCGGCCAAGGAGGGCGACCCCAACGGCATCGTCAAGAAGGCCCTGGACGGCTTGAAGAAGCTGGACCCGGCCCCCCTGGCAAGCAAGGAGCGCCTGGCCCACATCGATGCCGCGAACTACGAGCAGCACCTGGCCCTGCTGGGCGAGTGCGACCTGGTGATCGAGGCCATCGCCGAGAAGATGGAGTGGAAGGAGGACCTCTACCGCAAGATCGCGCCCCACCTGAAGGCCGGCGCCATCGTCGCCTCCAACACCTCGGGCCTGTCCATCAACAAGCTGTCCTCCACCGTGCCGGCGGAGAAGCGGGCCAACTTCTGCGGCATCCACTTCTTCAATCCGCCGCGCTACATGCCCCTGGTGGAAATCATCGCCACCACCGACTCCGATCCGGCCATGCTGGACCGCCTGGAAACCTGGCTGGTCTCCCGTCTCGGCAAGAGCGTGGTGCGGGCCAAGGACACCCCCAACTTCGTCGCCAACCGGGTAGGCGTCTTCTCCATCCTGGCGGTGATGCACCACACCCAGCGCCTGGAGATGGGCTTCGACGAGGTGGATGCCCTGACCGGCCCCAAGATCGGCCGTCCCAAGAGCGCCACCTACCGCACCGCCGACGTGGTGGGCCTGGACACCCTGGCCCACGTGGTCAAGACCATGCAGGACACCCTGCCCGGCGACCCCTGGCACAGCCACTTCCAGGCCCCGGCCTGGCTGGCCGCCCTGATCGAGAAGGGCGCCCTGGGCCAGAAGACCAAGTGCGGCATCTTCCGTAAGCAGGGCAAGGAAATCCAGGTGCTGGACCTGGCCAAGCAGGATTACCGTACCTCCGCCGGCGAGATTGCCCCGGAAGTGGCCGAGATCCTCAAGATCAAGAACCCGGCCGAAAAGTTCGCCGCCCTGCGCGCTTCTTCCCACAAGCAGGCCCAGTTCCTGTGGGCCATCTACCGGGACGTCTTCCACTACTGCGCCTTCCATCTGGAATCCATCGCCGACAACGCCCGGGATGTGGATTTCGCCATGCGCTGGGGCTTTGGCTGGGCCATGGGCCCCTTCGAGACCTGGCAGGCCGCCGGCTGGAAAGCCATTGCCGCCGCCGTGCAGGCCGACATCGATGCCGGCCTGGCCATGAGCACGGCGCCCCTGCCCGCCTGGGTCATGGCCCGGGACGGGGTGCATGAACCCGCCGGCTCCTGGTCCGCCGCCGAACAGGGCCTCAAGCCCCGGTCCGCCCTGCCGGTTTACGGTCGCCAGCTCTATCCCGAGACCGTGCTGGGCGAAGCCCCCGCCGCCAAGGGCGAGACCGTCTGGGAAAACGCCGGGGTACGCCTGTGGACCCATGCCCAGGACCCGAAGATCGCCATTCTCTCCATCACCTCCAAGATGCACGCCATCGGCGACGAGGTGCTGGACGGCGTGCTCGAAGCAGTCAGCCGGGCCGAGCGGGACTTCGACGGCCTGGTCATCTGGCACGAAGCCCCCTTCGCCGTCGGCGCCAACCTGCAGCAGGTGGGCGAAGCCTGCGCCAAGGGTGAGTTCGACAAGCTGGAGGCCACCGTGGCCAAGTTCCAGCGTGCCTCCATGGCCTTCAAGCACGCCCAGGTGCCCACCGTGGCGGCTGTGCAGGGCATGGCCCTGGGCGGCGGCTGCGAGTTCGTCATGCATGCGGCCCACCGGGTCATGGCCCTGGAAAGCTACGTCGGTCTGGTGGAAGCGGGCGTCGGCCTGATTCCCGCCGGCGGTGGCTGCAAGGAATTCGCCATCCGCGCCGCCCAGTTCGGTGCCCGCCAGGCCGGCGGCGAACTGTTCCCCTTCCTGCAGAACGTGTTCCAGACCATCGCCATGGCCAAGGTGGCCAAGAGCGCCCTGGAAGTGCAGGAAATGGGCTTCGCCAAGGAGTCGGACGACGTGGTCTTCAACGCCCACGAACTGCTGCACGTGGCCCTGGGCCGCGCCCGGGCCATGGCCCAGGCCGGTTACCGTCCGCCCCTGCGGGCCCGCAACATCCCGGTGGCCGGCCGTCCCGGCATCGCCACCCTGGAGATGATGCTGGTGAACATGAAGGAGGGCGGTTTCATTTCCGCCCACGATTACCGGGTGGCCCGCTCCGCCGCCATCGCCCTGTGCGGCGGCGACGTGGAGCAGGGCAGCCGGGTGGACGACGAATGGCTGCTCACCGTGGAACGCCGCGAATTCGTCGAACTGCTGAAGACCCCGGAAACCCAGGCCCGCATCAAGCACATGCTTGAGACCGGCAAGCCCCTGCGTAATTAAGGGGAAGGAGACAAACAATGACCAAACAAATCCAAGACGCCTACATCGTCGCCGCCACCCGTCTGCCGGTGGCCAAGCGCAACGGCATGTTCAAGACCACCCGTCCCGACGACATGCTGGCCCACGCCCTCAAGTCCGTCATGGCCCAGGTGCCCCAGCTGGACCCGGCCCTGGTGGAAGATGTGATCGTCGGCTGCGCCATGCCGGAAGCCGAGCAGGGCATGAACGTGGCCCGCATCGGCCTGCTCCTAGCCGGCCTGCCGGACACCGTGCCGGGCATCACCATCAACCGCTTCTGCTCCTCCGGCGTGCAGGCCGTGGCCGATGCCGCCGCCCGCATCCGCCTGGGCGAGGCCGACGTGATGCTGGCTGCCGGCACCGAGACCATGAGCCTGATGTCCCAGATGATGGGCAACAAGGTGTCCCTCAACCCGGCCATTTTCGAGAAGGACGAGAACGTGGCCATCGCCTACGGCATGGGCCTCACCGCCGAGAAGGTGGCCCAGAAGTGGGGCATCAGCCGCGACGACCAGGATGCCTTCGCCGTGGCCTCCCACCAGAAGGCCGTGGCCGCCATCGCCGCCGGCAAGTTCAAGGACGAGATCAGCCCCTACACCGTGCGTGCCCACCTGCCGGACTTGAAGAGCGGCACCGTGCGCATCGTCGAGAAGGTCTGCGACACCGACGAAGGCCCCCGTCCCGATTCCAGCCTGCAGGGCCTGGCCAAGCTGAAGCCCGTGTTCAACGCCCGGGGCAGCGTCACCGCCGGCAACTCCTCCCAGATGTCCGACGGCGCCGGCGCCGTGCTGCTGGTCTCCGAGAAGATCCTCAAGCAGTTCAACCTGCAGCCCCTGGCCCGTTTCGCCGGTTTCTCCGTGGCCGGCGTGCCGCCGGAGATCATGGGCATCGGCCCCATCGCCGCCATTCCCAAGGTCCTGGCCCAGGCCGGCATCAAGCAGGACGACCTGGACTGGATCGAGCTGAATGAGGCCTTCGCCGCCCAGGCCCTGGCGGTGACCCGGGAGCTGGGTCTGGACCCGGCCAAGATCAATCCCCAGGGCGGCGCCATCGCCCTCGGCCATCCCCTGGGCGCCACCGGCGCCATCCGCACCGCCACCCTGGTGCACGGCATGCGCCGGGAAAACAAGAAGTGGGGCATGGTCACCATGTGCATCGGCACCGGCATGGGTGCCGCGGGCCTGTTCGAGGCCCTGTAAGGCGCAGCGCGCCCCGGCCGGTGCCGTTCTCCTCCAGGGGCGGTGCCGGCCGGGGCATTTTTGCGTTTACCGACTTGTTGTAAGCTGCATCCCCGACAAAGGCCACGGGGCGGGCGCCGGCCGGCGCTGCACCCGTTGCGCCAAGCCATTCCCCAAGGAGATTCCCGACCATGCTGCCCAAATGGTGGAAAAAGCTGCCTCCCGCCTGGCGCCCGGCCATCCTGCGCTGGGGTTTCAACTGGTTTCCCGCCTGGCGCGCCACCGGCGGCCGGGTCATCCACGTTTCCGCCGACCTGAAGCGCATCGTGGTCAAGCTGCCCCTCAACCGGGGCACCCGCAACGCCGTCGGCACCATTTTCGGCGGCGCCCTGTTCGCCACCACCGACGGCCTCCATCCCACCCTGCTGGCCCTGCAGCTGGGCCACGACTACATCATCTGGGACAAGGCCGGCGCCATCCGCTACCGCAAGCCGGGCCGGGCGCCCCTTTTCGCCGAATTCCACATCGACGATGCGGAGACCGAACTGGTGCGCGAGATCGTCGCCCGGGACGGGGAGTGCGAACGCACCTACACGGTGGAACTGAAGGACCGTCACGGGGTGGTGCACACCATCGTCGAGCGCACCGTGTACATCGCCGACAAGGCCTTCTACCGCAACAAGGTGGCGGCCTAGGCGGGGCCTGGAGCGGCCGCGTTAAGAGCCCGCGCCGGCACGAGCCCTCTGGCATAATACGGCCCCATGACTGACAAGGCGCGGCATACCCCATGAATCTCGACACCTGGCTGGCGGCTGCCGGCATGGGCTGGCGTGAAGCCGTGGTGGGCATCATTGCCCTCCTGGGGCTGTACATCCTGTTCGTGCTGCTGCGCCTGAAGCGCCTGGCCCGCCGCCGCCAGGAGGCGGCCGCGCCGGCGCCCAAGGCGCCGAGCCTGGGCGAGGTCGGGGACGACGGCGACGACGAGGCCGGCGACGAGCATCCGGACCCGGTCTACAGCCGCCCCGAAAAGCCCGCCTTCGCCTGGAACGAACCGCCGGCCAAGGACTTTGCCGAAGAGCAGTACTACAAGGCGGTCCAGCTCGAACTGGGCCAGCTGCGGGAGGAAGTGGCGGTGCTGCGCCACGAGTTCGCCACCCTGCGCGAAGAGATGCGCGGCCAGGTCGGCCAGATCAAGGCTTCCCAGAACATGTCGCCCCTCTACAGCGACGCCATGCAGATGGCCATGCTGGGGCACGACGCCGAAACCATTGCCGAGCGTTGCGGCATCGCCCGGGCCGAGGCCGACCTGGTGGTCGCCCTGGCCCGCAACCAGGGCGATTGAGGCCGAGCGCCGCACACCGATAACCAGGGAAAGGGACCACCATGGCAGAAAAGAAACCGGCGACCAAGGCGACCGGCGCCAAGACGGCCGCCAAGCGCAAGGAAGTGCCCGCCGTCGATCCCCAGGACGAGATCAAGCAGCGCCTGGGGCGGCGCATGGCCTTCGCCGGCGTCATGATCGCCGTGCTGCTGGCCGCCCTGGCCCTGTTCGACCATCTCTCCAAGGCCCCGGAAGAAGAGGAAGTGGCCGTGGCGCCGGCGCCGGCACCGAAGGAAGTGGCCCAGCCGGTGAAGCCGGTGGAACCCGTGGCGCCGCCCGCCGAAGAAGCCAAGGCCGAGGAAAAGCTGGCCGAACCCGAACTGTCCGCCGCGCCGGTGACCAAGGGCCAGCCGGCCCCCGAACTGCCGCCGCCGCCCCAGGTGGCCGCCAAGCCGGCCCTGCAGACGACGCCCCATGCCGCCCAGCCCATCCGCGGCGCCACCTCCGGCCCGGTGAGCAACGGCCGCCAGCCGGCCCAGGGCCGTCAGGGCACCGTGGCCAGTGTCACGCCCGCGCCTGCCGTTGCGGCGCCGGCCGGCACCACGCCTGCCGCCCAGCCGGCCCCGGCGGCGGCACCGGCCAACGTGCAGCCGATGCCGGTACGGCCCCAGCCCCTGCCGCCCCGCCTGTTCTCCGGCTACGTGGTGCAGGCCGGCGTCTTCAGCAGCACCGAGCGGGCCGAGGAACTGCACGCCAAGCTGCAGCTGAACGGCATTCCCTCCAATATCGAATCCCGGGTGAACGTGGGGCCCTTCAAGTCCAAGGAAGAGGCCGACGCGGCCCGGGCCAAGCTCAAGGCCCTGGGCATCGACTCGGTGCTGGTGCCCCCCGCCGGCAACCGTCGCTAAGGGCGGGCGGCGGTCCCGGCGCCCACCTTGCCGGGCCGGCCGCTGCTGCCTGATACAAGTTGCAGCCGGCGCCCGTCGCGGTGCCGGCATTGCCTCAAGATTGAAAACGACCTGCCGGGAGAGGCAGGCGGGATGCGCCTCCTGGCCATGCCATGGCCGGGAGCGGCGTCCTTGCTGCCTTCCAGGCCGGATGCAGCAGCAGGCTTCGCCTCAGGTCTGATCCGGGCCGGCGTCGGGCGACTGCAGCAGCTTTTCCAGGCGGCGGGCGAAGACCGTCATTTCCTTGGCCGCCTGCACGTCCCCCCGTCCTTCTGCCACCGTAATGCCCTGCCGGTAGGCGGCCAGGGCCTCCGCCGGCCGGCCGCCCTCGGCCAGGGCCTTGCCCAGCAGCTTCCAGGCGGCCGAATACTTGGGGTCCTTGTCCACCGCTTCCCGGAAGCGGGCCGCGGCCTGCTCCCACTGTTCGGCCTTGAGCCACTCGTTGCCCAGGGAATAGCGCAGCAGGGCCCCGTCCCGGGGACCGTCCAGCAGCTTTTCCAGATTGGCGATGATCGCTGTCGTCATTTACCATTTCCTTTTTTCCAAGGCTTCATTCTAAAGGACAGCAAAATGGCCAAAACGATCATCGCCACCGACAAGGCTCCCGCCGCCATCGGCACCTACTCCCAGGCAGTGAAGGCTGGCGACACCGTTTACCTCTCCGGCCAGATCGGCCTGGACCCGGCTTCCATGCAGATGGTGGAAGGCATCGACGCCCAGATCGTGCGCGTCTTCGACAACCTCAAGGCCGTGGCCGAGGCCGCCGGCGGTTCCCTGGCCGACACCGTCAAACTCAATGTGTACCTCACCGATCTGGGCAATTTCGCCAAGGTGAACGAGGTCATGGCCCGTTACTTCAGCCAGCCCTATCCCGCCCGGGCCGCCGTCGGCGTTGCCTCCCTGCCCCGGGGCGCCCTGGTGGAAGCCGACGCCGTGCTGGTGCTCGGCTAAAGCGCAGAACCGTCTTGGCGGAAAAGAAGGCCGGGCCGGCCAAGGCCGCCAAGGCGCCAGCCAAGGGGGCCAGCGCCCTGCAGCAGAAGCTGGGCAAGCTGGGGCTGCACTCGCGCAACGATCTGCTGCTGCATTTTCCCCTGCGCTACGAGGACGAGACGGCGGTGGTGCCGGTCAATGAGGCGCCCTGGGACGAGCCGGTGCAGGTGGAGGTGCGGGTCACCGACGTCTCCATCCAGTTCCGCCCCCGGCGCCAGCTGGTGGCCCGCTGCGAGGACGACTCGGGGGAGCTGTGGCTGCGCTTCCTCAATTTCTACGGCAGTCAGGTCAAGCAGCTGGAAACGGCCCGGGACGAGGGCCGCAAGCTGCGGGTCTTCGGCGAGATCCGGGGCGGCTTCTTCGGCAGCGAAATGGTCCATCCCCGCTACAAGTCGGTGGAGGAGGGGAGTGCCCTGCCCCAGTCCCTGACGCCGGTCTATCCCACCACTGCCGGCCTGGCCCAGTCCGCCCTGCGCAAGCTTATCGGCAAGGCCCTGGCCGAGTCCGACCTGGCCGACACCCTGGACGAGACGCAGCTGCGGGCCCTGGCCCTGGAACCCTTCGCCGCCAGCGCCCGCCTGCTGCACGCGCCGCCCCCCGGGGTCGATGAATTCGCCCTGCAGAACCACCGCCATCCGGCCTGGCGTCGCATCAAGTTCGACGAACTGCTGGCCCAGCAACTGTCCCTGCGCCGGGCCTACCTGGCGCGGCGGGAAAAGGGGGCGCCGCGGCTGGATGCCCCCGGTGCCCTGGCGCGGCAGCTGCTGGGCCAGCTTTCCTTCCAGCTCACCGGGGCCCAGCAACGGGTGTGGCAGGAGATCGCCCGGGACCTGGCCGAGGCCCATCCCATGCAGCGCCTGCTGCAGGGGGACGTGGGCAGCGGCAAGACCATCGTCGCCGCCCTGGCGGCCTGCCAGGCCATCGAGTGCGGCTGGCAGGCGGCTTTCATGGCGCCCACGGAAATCCTCGCCGAGCAGCATTACAAGAAGCTCTCGGCCTGGCTGGAGCCCCTCGGCATTACCGTCGCCTGGCTTTCCGGTAGCCTCAAGTCGGCCAAGAAAAAAGCCGCCCAGCAGGAGGCCGCCGCCGGCGCCCAGCTGGTGGTGGGCACCCACGCCCTGATCCAGGCCGACGTGGATTTCCTGCGCCTGGGGCTGGCCATCGTGGACGAGCAGCACCGCTTCGGTGTGGCCCAGCGCCTGGAACTGCGCAAGAAGGGCAAGGCCGGCATCCCGCACCAGCTGATGATGTCCGCCACGCCCATCCCCCGCACCCTGGCCATGAGCTACTACGCCGACCTGGATGTCTCGGTGATCGACGAACTGCCGCCGGGGCGCACCCCCATCCGCACCAAGCTGGTTTCCGACGCCCGCCGCGACGAGGTGGTGGGGGCGGTGCGCCACGCCGTGGAGAGCGGGCGCCAGGCCTACTGGGTCTGTCCCCTGATCGAGGAAAGCGAGAAGCTGGACCTGCAGGCCGCCATCGACACCCACGCCATCCTGGCCGAGGAGCTGGAAGGTCTGTCGGTGGGACTGGTGCACGGCCGTCTCAAGCCCGACGAGAAGGCCGCCACCATGGCCGCCTTCGCAGCCGGGGAGATCCAGGTGCTGGTGGCCACCACGGTGATCGAGGTGGGGGTGGACGTGCCCAACGCCAGCCTCATGGTGATCGAGCATGCGGAGCGCTTCGGCCTGGCCCAGCTGCACCAGCTGCGGGGCCGGGTGGGCCGGGGCGCCCACGAGTCGGCCTGCGTCCTGCTCTACGCCACACCCCTGTCCCAGACCGGGCGGGCCCGCCTGAAAATCATCTACGAGAACACCGACGGTTTCGAAATCGCCCGTCAGGACCTGCAGCTGCGCGGCCCCGGCGAGTTCGTCGGCGCCCGCCAGAGCGGCGTGCCCCTGCTGCGCTACGCCGACCTGGAAATGGACGCCGACCTGGTGGAACTGGCGCGGGACCTGGCCGAACGCCTGCTGCGGGACGATCCGCCCCGGGCCGAGCGCCATCTGCGGCGCTGGCTGGGCAGCCGGGAAGAGCTGCTCAAGGCCTGACGGCGGCGTGCTGCGGCCCCGGGTACAATAGCGCCGCGGTGCCGCGCCAGCCGTTTCGTCCCGCTTTCCGCTTTCTCATTCTGCCTCGCGAGTCCTGCCATGAACCTGCCCAACCACCAATTGTCGATGACCGTGCTGATGACGCCGGACATGGCCAACTTCAGCGGCAAGGTCCACGGCGGCGCCGTCCTCAAGCTGCTCGATCAGGTGGCCTACGCCTGTGCCAGCCGCTATGCCGGCGCCTATGTGGTGACCCTCTCGGTGGACCAGGTGATGTTCCGCCAGCCCATCCACGTCGGCGAACTGGTGACCTTCCTGGCCAGCGTGAACCACACCGGCACCTCCTCCATGGAAGTGGGCATCAAGGTGGTGGCGGAGGAGATCCGCTCCCAGGTGGTGCGCCACGCCAACAGCTGTTTCTTCACCATGGTGGCGGTGGACGACCAGGGCAAGCCGACCCCGGTGCCGCCCCTGGAGCCCCGGACGCCGGACGAGCATCGCCGCTTCGAGGCCGCCTGCACCCGCCGCCAGCTGCGCCAGGAACTGGCCCGCCGCTTCGAGGCCACCCACGGCGCCCATGCCGGCCCCCTGGCCGACTGAGCCGCGCCGCCCCTTATTCTGCAATCCCTATGTCCAGCCAAACACCGCCCATGACCTTCGCCGATCTCGACCTCGTGCCGCCCCTGCTGGAAGCCCTCGACGTGCTCGGCTACCAGACCCCGACCCCGGTCCAGGAGAAAGCCATTCCCGCCGTCCTGGCCGGGGGCGACCTGATGGCCGCGGCCCAGACCGGCACCGGCAAGACCGCCAGCTTCGCCCTGCCCCTGTTGCAGCGGCTGGCCCACGATCCGGAGGCCACCGCCAGCAACAGCACCCGGGCCCTGATCCTGGTGCCGACCCGGGAGCTGGCCCAGCAGGTGTGCGACAGCTTCGTCGCCTACGGCCAGTTCCTGGTGCTGCGCAGCTACGCCGTCTATGGCGGGGTCAGCATCAATCCCCAGATGATGAAGCTGCGCAAGGGCGTGGACATCCTGGTGGCCACCCCGGGCCGCCTGCTGGACCTGCACCGGCAGAACGCGGTGCGTTTCGACCAGGTGCGCACCCTGGTGCTGGACGAGGCCGACCGCATGCTGGACCTGGGCTTCGCCCGGGAGCTGAATGCCCTCTTCGCCCTGCTGCCGAAGCAGCGCCAGACCCTGCTCTTTTCCGCCACCTTCTCCGACGCCATCCGCAGCATGGCCAACCAGCTGCTGAAAAAGCCCCTCTCCATCGAGACGGCCCGGCCCAACGCCACCGCCCGGGGCATCAAGCAGTGGGTGGTGCCGGTGGACAAGAAGCGCAAGAGCGCCCTGTTCTGCCATCTCTACAAGCACAAGAAGTGGGACCAGGTGCTGGTCTTCGTCAAGACGCGCAAGGGCGTCGATGAGCTGGTGGAGACCCTCACGGCCAAGGGCATCGCTGCCGAATCGATCCACGGCGACAAGCCCCAGCCGGCCCGCCTGCGCGCCCTGGAAAGCTTCAAGGCCGGCCAGGTGCGGGTGCTGGTGGCCACCGACGTGGCCTCCCGCGGCCTGGACATCGACGACCTGCCCCGGGTGGTCAACTTCGACCTGCCCATCGTCCCCGAAGACTACGTGCACCGCATCGGCCGCACCGCCCGGGCCGGCGCCAGCGGCGAGGCCGTGTCCCTGGTCTGCGCCGACGAGGTGAACCTGCTCGGCGCCATCGAGGTGCTGATCGGCCAGCCCCTTTCCCGCATCGAACAGCACGGCTTCGAGCCGGACCACCGGGTGCCAGAGACCGGCCCCGCCGGCCAGGTGATCAAGAAGCCGAAGAAGCCGAAAATGCCCAGGCACCTGGACTACGGCATCGGCAGCGGGCCCAGCCGGGCGAAGAAGGGGTCTGGAGGCGGTGGCGGACGGCGGGGAGGGCGTAGTCGCTGAGGGGTTGACTTTGTTGTGATCAAATAACTAAGATTGTGGTTATGAAATCTGACTACACCCAAACCCTGCCGAGTGAATGGCTGTCGATGTCGAAGGTTTTCACGGCCTTGGGTGACGAGCATCGGCAGCGCATCCTGCTCCTGTTCGATAAGGGGGAGCGGCTCAATGTGGGGCAGATCGCCGAGGTTTCCACCCTGACCCGTTCAACGGTTTCCCATCATCTCAAGCTGTTGCGGGAGTCCCGGGTGCTGGCATCGGAGAAAGTCGGCAAGGAAGTCTATTTCTGGATCAACCGGCCGTTCCTGGAAGAAGTGCTGGGCAATGTGCTGGACTACATCCGCGATGAAACCTGAATTGCGGTTTTTTTTGGCAAACATATCGATAATGTTAGTCTCGTCGATATGTTTATGGAATGGTATAGTTGCGCCCCGAGGGAGATAACAACATGTTGAGAACCGCCATCCGCTTCATTCTGCGCCTACTGGCAGGGGTGCTGTTCCGGGTCCGTCTGCAGGGGGATCTGGGGGCTGTCCGGGCTGACCGCTTGCTCATTGTGGCGAACCACGAGTCCTTTTTGGACGGCTTGCTGCTTGGCCTGTTCCTGCCGCTCGATCCGGTGTTCGTGGTGCATACCGGGGTAGCCCGCTCCTGGTACTTTCGCCTGGTGCTCTCCCTGACTGACTATCTGGCCGTGGATCCGGCCAGTCCCATGGCTATGAAAAAGGTCATCAAGTTGCTGGAGAGCGGCCGGCCGGTGGTGATTTTCCCGGAAGGGCGCATCACCAAGACGGGGAGCCTGATGAAGGTGTACGAAGGCCCGGCTTTCGTCGCCGCCAAGACGGGCGCGACGGTGTTGCCGGTGCGTCTGGACGGGGCCAGCCGTAGCTACTTCTCCCGGGTCTCCGGCAAGTATCCGAAGCGCTTCTTCCCCCGCATCAACCTCTCCATCCTGCCCGCCACCACCCTGCCCATGCCCGAAGCGCCGACAGCCAAGCTGCGCCGACGCAAGGCGGGGGAGGCCATGCGCCGCCTGATGCAGGAAATGCTCTTCGCCTCCCAGCCCAAGCAGACCCTCTTCGCCGCCCTCTGTGACGCCGTTTCCATCCACGGCCGGCGCCGGCGCCTGCTGGAGGACATGAAACAGGTGGAGTATTCCTACAACGACCTGCTGAAAATGACCCTGATGCTGGGTCGCCTCGGCGCCCGTCAGGGCGAGGAGGGCGAACGCATCGGCCTGTTGCTGCCCAATCTGGCGCCTACCCTGGGTTTGCTGCTGGGCCTCAGCGCCTTCCGCCGGGTGCCGGCCATGCTCAACTACAGCGCCGGCACCGAGGGCATGCAGGCCGCCTGTACCGCCGCCGCCATCCGTACTGTCATCACCTCCCGCCAGTTCCTGGAGGCCGGCAAGCTCACCGACAAGGTGACTGCCCTGCAGGACGTACGCCTGGTCTATCTGGAAGACCTCAAGGAACAGATCACCCTGGCCGACAAGCTGTGGCTGATGGCCTACTCCCTGTGGCTGCCACGCTGCGCCGCCCTGCCGGCCTCGCCGGAGGAAAGCGCGGTGGTGCTGTTCACCTCCGGCTCCGAAGGCAAGCCCAAGGGCGTGGTGCTGTCCCACCGGGCCATCCTCTCCAACATCGCCCAGGTGCGTGCGGTCATCGACTTCTCGGTGGAGGACAAGGTGCTCAACGCCCTGCCCATCTTCCACTCCTTCGGCCTCACCGCCGGCACCCTGCTGCCGGTGCTGGCCGGGGCCGACCTCTTCCTCTACCCCTCGCCCCTGCATTACCGCGTGATTCCGGAACTGGCCTACGACCGCAGCTGCACCGTGCTTTTTGGCACCAGCACCTTCCTCGGCAACTACGCCAAATTCGCCCACCCCTACGACTTCTACCGCCTGCGCTACGTGGTGGCCGGCGCCGAGAAACTCTCCGCCGCGGTGAAGGAGACCTGGTTCGAGAAATTCGGCATCCGCATCTTCGAGGGCTACGGCGCCACGGAAACCGCCCCCGTCTTGGCGGTGAATACCCCAATGGCCTTCCGTAGCGGCACGGTCGGCCAGCTCCTGCCGGGACTCAAGGCCAAGTTAATGCCGGTGCCGGGCATCGACAACGGCGGCATCCTCCATGTTGCCGGCCCGAACCTCATGTCCGGCTATTACCGCTACGACAATCCCGGCGTGATCGAGCCGCCCCAGTCCGAAGCCGGTCCCGGCTGGTATGAGACCGGGGATGTGGTGAATATCGACGAGGACGGATTCCTGCGCATCGTCGGTCGAGTCAAGCGCTTCGCCAAGGTGGCCGGGGAGATGGTGTCCCTGGAGGTGGTGGAAAAGCTGGCCGTGGCCGCCTCGCCCAGCGCCGCCCACGGCGCCTCCAGCCAGCCGGATGCGGCCAAGGGTGAAGCCCTGGTGCTGTTCACCACGGACCGGGAACTAACCCGGGAACGGTTGCTGGCCGCAGCCAAGGACAGCGGCACGCCGGAACTGGCGGTGCCGCGCAAGATCGTTATCATCGACGCCCTGCCCCTGTTGGGGACCGGCAAGACCGACTACGTCAGCCTGAAGAAAATGGCGGAGGCCGCATGAGCGGACAATTCAAACTGCTGCGGGAACGCCGTTTCCTGCCCTTCTTCGGCACCCAGTTCCTCGGTGCCTTCAACGACAACCTGTTCAAGAATGCCCTGGTGGTGCTGCTGACCTTTCAGGCGGCGAGCTGGACCTCCCTCGATCCGGGCATCCTGGCCAACCTGGCGGCGGGCATTTTCATCCTCCCGTTTTTCATTTTCTCAGCGACAGCCGGTCAATTGGCGGACAAGTACGACAAGGCTCTCCTGTCGCGACTGGTGAAACTGCTGGAAGTGGTCATCATGCTGCTGGCCGGGCTGGGCTTCGCCATGCACAGCTTGCCGGTGCTGCTGGGAGCCCTGTTCCTGCTGGGGTGTCATTCCACGCTGTTCGGGCCGGTGAAGTACGCCATCCTGCCCCAGCACCTGCATGAGGACGAACTGGTGGGGGGGAACGCCCTGGTGGAGGCGGGGACCTTCGTCGCCATCCTCATGGGTACCCTGGCCGGCGGCCTGCTCGCCGGTGCCGGCCATCCCCTGTGGGTGGCGCTGGCCGGGCTGCTGGTGGCGGTGGCCGGCTATCTGGCCAGCCGTGGTATTCCCACGGCACCGGCGCCGGAACCCGGTCTGCGCATCAATCCCAATCCCCTGACCGAAACCTGGCGCAACGTGGGTTTTGCCCGGGAGAACCGTACCGTCTTTCTCTCCATCCTCGGCATCTCCTGGTTCTGGCTCTACGGCGCCCTGTTCCTGGCCCAGTTCCCGGCCTTCGCCAAGAATGTGCTGGGGGGCGGCGAGTCGGCGGTAACTCTGCTGCTGGCCACCTTCACTGTTGGCATCGGCCTCGGCTCCCTGCTCTGTGAGCGGCTTTCGGCCAAGCAGGTGGAAATCGGCCTGGTGCCTTTCGGTTCCATCGGCCTGACCGTCTTCGGTTTGGACCTGGCCTTGGCCGCCCCGGGGGCGCTGCCGGCTGGCGCCCCCTTGGCCTTCCTCGACCTGCTGGCGGCCCCGGGCATGGTGCGGGTGCTGCTGGCCCTGTTCATGCTGGGTGTCTTCGGCGGCTTCTTCATCGTTCCCCTCTATGCCCTGGTGCAGCTGCGCAGCGCTCCCGGCCACCGGGCCCGCATCATCGCCGCCAACAACATCCTCAACGCCCTCTTCATGGTGGCCGGTGCCCTCGGGGCGGCGGCCCTGCTGGGGGCCGGCCTGTCCATTCCCCATCTGTTCCTGGTGGCGGCCCTGCTCAATGCGCTGGTGGCGGTGTACATCTACACCCTGGTACCGGAGTTTCTGCAGCGTTTCCTGGTGTGGCTGCTGGTGCATACCGTGTACCGGCTGCAGAAGGAGGGCCTGGAGCACATCCCCGATGACGGGCCGGCGGTGCTGGTGTGCAATCACGTCAGCTTCGTCGATGCCCTGGTGGTGATGGCTGCCTGCCACCGGCCGGTGCGCTTCGTCATGGACCATCGCATCTTTGCCATCCCGGTGCTGAATTTCATCTTCCGCGAAACCCGGGCCATTCCCATTGCCTCCAGCAAAGAGAATGAGACCATGAAGGAAGCGGCTTTCGCCGAAGTGGCGAAGGCCCTGGCGGCCGGCGAGGTGGTGGCCATCTTCCCGGAAGGGGCCATCAGCGGCGACGGCGAACTGGGGCCCTTCCGCCCCGGCATCGCCCGCATCCTGGCGGAAACTCCGGTGCCGGTGGTGCCCCTGGCCCTGCGCGGCCTGTGGGGCAGCTTCTTCTCCCGCCAGGGCGGCCGGGCCATGGCCGGCTGGCCCCTGCGCCGGGGGCTCTTTCCCCGTATCGCCCTGGTGGCCGGCGAGGCCGTGGCGGCGGCCGAGGCTACCCCCGACTTGCTGCGGGAGCGGGTGCAGGGCCTGCGGGGCGCACAACGTTAACCATTCCTTTTCGACTGCGGAGCGGCTGCCATGAAGCTGATTGGAGATTTGATTGTCGGGCTGTTGAAACTGATGGTCCTGGGGCTGGGCCTCTTCCTGATCCTAGGCGGTGGCTATTGTGTGCTGCTGCCCCTGGAGAGCCGCTCCGCCGATGCCCTGGGCTTTGCCGGCATCGGTGTGGTGATGGCCCTAGGGGGCGTGCTGCTGTGGTGGGCCATCATCCGTTCCTTCACCCGCAAGGCGCCGGCGGCCGCGCCTGAGGCCTTCCAAGGCGAGCCTGGCGGCGACCGCCCCGACATCGACCGCCCCTGGGAGCGTCGTTGATGCCCTTCGCCGAACCGGGCAGCCTCCATGCCCTGTTCGAATTCCTGGGGCTGGCCGTGGGGGTCCAGCTCTACCGCCACCTGCGCCGCCGTCAGGGCGGCAGCCTGTTGCAGGGGGCCGGCTTCGCCGTGGCCCTGGGCTGCGTCTTCGGCGCCGCCATCGGCAACAAGCTGGTGTTCTGGGCGGAGTTTCCCCATCTCCTGCCCATTTACTGGAACCGGCCGGAAGTCTGGCTGGCGGGCCAGTCCATGGTGGGTGGGCTGCTAGGCGGGCTGCTGGGGGTGGAGCTGGCCAAGCGCAGCGTGGGGCTCAGAGCGTCCACCGGCGACACCTTTGTCCTGCCTGTCCTGCTGGGGCTGATGATCGGCCGGGTGGGCTGTTTCCTGGCGGGCCTGGCCGACGGCACCTATGGCAATCCCACGGCCCTACCCTGGGGCGTGGATTTCGGTGACGGCATTGCCCGCCATCCCACCCAGCTTTATGAAATCGTTTTTGCCGCGCTGCTGGCCTGGGGGCTGCACTGGCTGGAGCCCCGTCTGTCGCCGGTGCGGGGGCTGCGCTTCAAGCTGATGCTGGCGACGTACCTGCTGTGGCGTCTGCTGGTGGACGGCCTGAAGCCGGTGCCCTTCGATTACGGCCTGGGCCTGTCGGGCATCCAGGTGGTCTGTGTCGTGGCCCTGCTGCTGTATGGGCCCTTGCTGGCGCGGGATTTCCTACGCCTTCGTAGAGGAGTATCTGTGTAATGCCACCCACTTTGAACGTCGTCCGCACCGAAGTCAGGCTGGGACGCGGTGCGTTGTTGGCCCTTGGCCTGCTGGCCATCATGGGGCTCGGTTGTGCCACGGTGACCTTGCAGCCTCCCGAGGACGCAAGGGCAAAGACGCTGTTTCTGCCGGCAGCGGAAAAGGGTGATGCGGTTGCCCAGTTCCGCATGGGCCAGAGTTACCGCTATGGCAGTTCCGGGGTGGCGGCCGATTGGTCCGAGTCCCGCCGCTGGTTCCTCCTGGCGGCGGAAAAAGGATACAAGGATGCCCAGTTTGCACTGGGGCAGATGTATCTGGCCGGCGGGCCCAACCTGTCTGCCGACGGAACCCAGGCGGTGCTGTGGTTGAGTCGGGGCGCCGAGCAAGGCAGTGCCAGCGACCGGCTGTGGCTGGCGCAACTGCTGGCGACGGGGCGTCCGCCGGTGCTGGCGCCCGATGCGGAAGCGGCCCGCCGCTGGTACGAGCGGGCAGCCTCGGAGAGCCTGACGGCCCGGCGGGAGCTGGGACGTTTCTGGGAAAAGGGCGAGGGGGGAGCCGTGGATAACGAAAAGGCCCTGACCTGGTTTCTGCTGGCCGACTCGGCCACCGATGCCGCCCGCGTTGGCGCCAGGTTGCGCCCGGCCCAGGTGGCACGGGCCCGCAAGGCTGCAGAGGAGTGGCGGCCATGAGGCGCCGGCTGCCTGTCTTCCTGCTGCTGTCCCTGACAGGGTGCGTCTCGGTGCGCCAACTGCCCTTGCCGAACAACGATGCAATCGGCGGTACCTATGAGCGCGCCAGGGCCGGGGACCGAGTGGCGGTGCGGCAACTGGCCGATGCGAATGCCCGCGGCAGCAACGGCCTGAAAGCCAACGACCTGGAGGCCCAGCGCCTGTACCTCCAGGCGACGGAAGCCGGCGACCCCGCCGCCATGGTGGCCCTCGCCCGGGAGAAGTTGGGGAAAAACAACGATGACGCCGAGTACTGGTTCGTCCGTGCCGCCCGGGCGGGGTCGCGCAGCGGCGTGGACGGGCTGCGCGGGCTCTTTGGCGACTCCCGCTATGGCCGGCAGAGCCTGCCGCTAGCCTTGAAATGGGCCTATGTCCTCAACAGCCGCTACTGGATTGACGCCCACGCGAAGAATCTGGGCCCGGAGCAGCAGGCCGAAGCCCGCCGTCAGGCCGACGACTGGCTGAGCCGTTACCCCCTTAAAACCTACTGAGTGACGCCATGAGCCGCAAGAACCGTCCCTACCATTTCTACGACACTACCGCCTCGGTATGCTCCACCTGCCTCTACCCGGTGGAGGCCAAGGTGCTGTTCAAGGACGACCAGGTTTTCCTGGAAAAGTGGTGTCCCAGCCACGGCAGCGAGCGGGTGCTGATTGCCGACGAGGTGGCCTGGTACAAGCTGGCCCGGGAGGTGTACGTGAAGGCGCCGGAAATGCCGGAGCGCTTCAACACCGCCATGACCTACGGCTGCCCCTACGACTGCGGCCTGTGTCCCGACCACATGCAGCATTCCTGCCTGACCCTGCTGGAGATCACCGAGGCCTGCAACCTGCGCTGCCCGGTGTGCTTCGCCGAGAGCGGGCCGGATTGCCAGCAGCATCGCTCCCTGGCCGAAATCGAGGCCATGCTCGATGCGGTGGTGGCCAATGAAGGGGAGGCGGACGTGGTGCAGCTTTCCGGCGGCGAGCCGACCCTGCATCCGGACTTCTTCGCCATTCTCGATGCAGCCCGGGCGCGGCCCATCCGCCATTTGATGGTGAACACCAACGGCATCCGTCTGGCCCGGGAACCGGCCTTTGTCGAGCGGCTCGCATCCTACAAGCCGGGCATCGAAATCTACCTGCAGTTCGATTCCCTGCATGACGCCACCCTGCGCCAGCTGCGCGGCGCCGATCTGGCCGGGCTGCACCGTCAGGTCCTGGCTGCCCTGGAGGCCCACGGCATTTCCACCACCCTGGTGATGACCGTGCGCCGGGGCGTCAATGAGGGGCAGATCGGCGAGGTGATCCAGCACGCCCTGGAGTGGCGCTGCGTGCGCGGCGTCACCCTGCAGCCGGAACAGGGGGCCGGGCGCAACGAAGGCAAGCCGGAAGGACCGGGGGTGAAGCGCCTCACGGTGAGCGAACTGCGTCGCCACATCGCCGAGCAGTCCGGGGTCTTCGCCAAGGAGGACATCGTGCCGGTGCCCTGCAACCCGGACACCCTGGCCATGGGCTACGCCCTGCGCCTGGGCGACACGGTGCAGCCCCTGACCCGCCACCTGGGGCCGGAAGCCCTGCTGGCCGGCCCCCGCAACACCATCGTCTTCGAGCGGGACCCGAACCTCAAGGAAGCGGTGTTCAAGCTCTTCTCCACCAATCTTTCGCCGGAAGGGCAGGCCAGCTGCCTCTCGGACCTGCTCTGCTGCCTGCCCAAGATCGAGGCGCCATCCCTCTCCTACGAGAACGTCTTCCGGGTGCTCATCGTCCAGTTCATGGATGCCGCCAACCTGGACCTGCGGGCGCTGAAGAAGTCCTGCGTGCATATCGCCCAACCCGACGGCCGCATCATTCCGTTCGAGTCCTACAACCTCTTCTATCGTGGTGCCGCACGTCAGGCCCATACCGCAGCCGTTCGTCGTGCCATTGCCGCATTCCACGAGCGCCGGCAGCCTCCCGTCCCAGGCTGATCCCGCTTCCGGTCTCTGGATTAATCCTGGGCAGGAGCGTTAGTAAATTATAATTTGGTGAAAATTAACCTTTCAGGGATGTGTCCAATGGGATTGAAAGCGCGTATCGCACGGGCCATGGGGGTGGTGTTTGCCATTTTTTTGCTGTCCACCGGTTTCGGCCTCTACGGTCTGCACCAGACCAAGGAGACCTTCATCCGCCACGTGGAGGTGGACATGGCCCTGGAACGGGCCATCGTCGGCATGTACGCCCAGGGGCTGCAGAGCGGCCAGGCCCTGCGTAATGTGGTGCTGGACCCGGGCAACAAGACCGGCCACGGCAACCTGAAGAAGGCCCTGGAAGAGTTCGACGGCTACTATCAGAACGCCCGCGCCCTGGTGCCGGCGGAGGCGCCGGTGGCCAAGGTGCTGCAGGAAGTGGCGGCCCTGGCGGCGGAGCGGCGCAGCCTCATCGACAAGGTGGTGGAGACGGCGGTGGGCGGCGCCGGCAGCGAGGCGGTGGCCCTCATCAACAGCAGCGAGACGCCCCTCTGGCGCAAGATCCGCGGCCATCTGCTGGACCAGATGAAAGCCATGAAGACCCAGCTGGACGAGAGCAAGGAAGCGGGCATCGCCGAGATCGAGCGTACCGAGCGGCTGGTGATCGGCCTGGCCCTGGCCAGTATCGTCATCGCCATCGTCCTCCTGGCCCGGGTGCTGCAGGTGGTGGGGCGCCAGCTGGGCGGCGATCCTTCCGAGGTGATGCAGGTGGCCGAGCAGGTGGCTGCCGGCAACCTCACCCTGCACATCGCCAATCCCCAGGAGGGCAGCGTGATGGCCGCCATGGCTTCCATGCAGACCCGCCTGGCCGCCATGGTGGCCCAGATCCGGCAGAACGCCGATTCCCTCCTGGCCTCCGCCGAGACCCTGGCGCGCAGCTCCGAGGAAGTGGTGGGGCGCACCTCGGAACAGACCGAGGCGGTGTCCGCCGTGGCCGCGGCCATGGAAGAGATGACCGTGGGCATTTCCCAGGTGCGTGACCATTCCGCCGAGGCCCGCTCCTACGCCCAGGAATCGGGGCGCATGGCGCACCAGGGCAACGAGGTGGTGGGCAATGTGGTGCAAGGCATGGGACGGGTGGCCTCCTCCGTCACCGAGTCGGCCCAGGGCATCGCCACCCTGGAACACGAGTCGGAAAAGATCGCCGCCGTGGTCGGCGTGATCAAGGAAGTGGCGGACCAGACCAACCTGCTGGCCCTCAATGCCGCCATCGAGGCGGCCCGGGCCGGCGAACAGGGGCGCGGTTTCGCCGTGGTGGCCGACGAGGTGCGCAAGCTGGCCGAACGCACCGCCCAGTCCACCGTGGAAATCGGCGTCACCGTCGATGTGGTGCGCAACGGCATCCAGCAGGCGGTGGAGCACATGGAGCGGGGTGTGACCCTGGTCCAGGGCGAATCGGGCAAGGTGGCCGAGGCCGGCAGCACCATTTCCGCCCTGCACGGCTATGCCGACAAGGTGGTCGGTGCCGTGCACGAAATCGGCGATGCCCTGCAGGAGCAGAGCGCCGCCAGCACCGAGATCGCCCGCCGCATCGAGCTCATCGCCCAGATCAGCGAGCAGAACAGTTCCGCCGTCCAGGCCAGTGCCGGCGCCGTGGCCCAGCTGCAGCAGCTGGCCCGCAGCCTGAGCGACTCGGTGCACCACTTCCGCACCTGACGGAGGAGCGCCGGCCCGGGGCTGCCGTTCCTAGCCCAGGGCGGCCCGGGCCAGCAGGCCCAGGCCGGCGGCCGCCAGGGTGCCGTTGAGCAGGCGCAGGAAGCGCTCCGGCGACAGCCGCAGGTCCAGGTGGTGGCCCAGCCAGGTGCCGAGCAGCATAGGCGGCACCGCCAGCAGGGCCAGCAACAGCAGGCTCGGGTCCAGCAGCCCGGTCAGGGCGCACAGGATCACCCGCAGCCCGGTGCTGAGGGCCATCAGCACCGCCTGGGTGGCGCGGAAGACATCCCGCTCCAGGGGCTGGCGGCTGAGATAGGCGGCGTAGAGAAAGCCGCCGCTGCCGAACAGTCCGCCGAAAATCCCCCCGATCACACCGCAGACCCCGCCCCAGCGCAGCAGCAGCGCCGGCGGCCGGGGCTGCCACAATCCCCACAGACCGTAGGCCAGGATGAAGAGCCCCAGGGCCGCCGCCAGCCAGTGGCCCGGCAGGCGCCTGAGGAGGGCGATGCCCAACGCCTGGCCCAGGGCCATGGTCGGCACCAGACGCAGCAGTTGGGCCCGGTCGATGTGGCGGCGCTGGCGCCAGCCCCGGCCGGCGGCCCCGGCGCAGTCGAGCAGGGCCAGCAGGGGAATGATGCGGGGCACCGGCATCACCGCCGCCAGGGGGCCGGAGGCCACCATGGCCGAGCCGAAGCCGACCAGGGCGAAGATGGCATAGGCCGCCACCAGGGCCAGGGCGGCGAAGGCGAGGGCGGCGGGGGCGGGCAGCTGGTCCGCCAGGGCGCCGTGGAGGGCGGCCGGCAGCAGGGTATCGAAAGGCATGGCGTGGAATCCTTGTCTGGCGGGCTCCCCGGCGGCGGCTGGCCGCGAAACAGGGCGGGCCCGGATGGCTTGCATGATGGTTGGCGTCTGGCTATAACGCCAATATCAAATTTGTCAGCCATCCATGCCGATTCGTTATGCCTAGCCTGCGCCAGATCCGCTACTTCCTCAGCGTCGCCGACCTGGGGGGCTTCACCCCGGCCGCCGCTGCCCTGCACGTGGCCCAGCCGGCCCTGAGCCGCCAGATCGCCCAGCTGGAGGAGGAACTGGGCTTCGCCCTGCTGCGCCGGGAACCCCGGGGCGTCAGCCTGACCGAGGCCGGCGCCCTCTTTCGCCAGCGGGTGGGCGGCCTGGAGGAGGAACTGCGCAGCGCCGCCGAGGATGCCCGCCGCCTGCACCGGGGCGAGGGCGGCGTGTTGCGCTTGCTGCACTCCAGCTCCACGCCCCTGGCCGGCCCCCTGCTGGCGGCCCTGCAGGACTTCACCCGGGACCAGCCCCGGGTGCGGGTGGATGTGGACCGGCTCTCCTCCGAGCAGCAGCAGGAGGCGGTGGCCCAGGGCCGGGCCGATCTGGGCCTGGCCCGCCTGCCCCTGCTGCGCCAGGAGGGCGGTATCGAAATCAGGCCCCTGCCCGAAGAGCGGCTATGGGCGGCCCTGCCGGCCGGCCATGCCCTGGCAGGCGCGTCCGTGCTGGCTCTTGGCGACCTGGCCGACGAATGCTTCGTTTTCGCCGTGCACCGGGAGCGGGGCGGCCTGGCGCGGCGGGTCACCGACCTCTGCCTGGCCCGGGGCTTTGCGCCCCGCCTGGCGCCGGTGACTTCGCGCAAGACGGCCATGCTCAACCTGGTGGCGGCCGGCTTCGGCATCGCCGTGGTGCCCGCCGCCATGGCCTCCCTGGCCACTCCCGGGGTCCACTTCGTGCCCCTGGCCGATGCCGACGCCCTGGCCCGGGCCGCCCTGCTGCTGCCGTCCCGGCCCTCGGCCCTGGCCGCCGCCTTCGCCGACGCGCTGCAGCGCCGCTGGTCCGCCTAGGGGCAGGCGGGGGGCGGATGTTAGGATGCGGCTTTTGCCGAGGGAGGACTGCCGTGTCCCTGTTGCTGCGATTCGTGGGTTTGGCCATTGGTGGCTTTTTGCTGGTGGGCGGCCTGGCCAGCCTGGTGCTGGGCGTCCTGGCCCTGGGCGAGCATCCCCAGAAGGGCTTCCAGGTAACCATCTTCTCCCTGGTCATCACCGGCATCGGCCTCTGGGTCTTCTGGGAAATCCTCGGCCGCAAGTGGCTGGCCCGCCGGCGCGGCGAGGTGGAGCCGCACGTCGCTCCCGGAGCGATGGACTAAAATCCCGTTCTTGCGGACTGCGATTTCCTGCCGACCATGACCACTTCCCAAGCCCCGCTTTCCCTGCGCCACCGTCTCGACCAATACGAAAAGCTGATGCGGCTGGACAAGCCCATCGGCACCCTGCTGCTGCTGTGGCCGACCCTCTGGGCCCTGTGGCTTTCCGCCGTGGGCCAGCCCCAGTGGTGGGTGGTGTGGATATTCGCCCTGGGCACCCTGCTGATGCGCTCCGCCGGCTGTGTCATCAACGACTACGCCGACCGGGATTTCGATCCCCACGTGGCCCGCACCAAGAGCCGCCCCCTGGCGGCCCGGACGGTGTCGCCGCGGGAGGCCCTGGGCCTCTTCGCCGTCCTGGTGCTGCTCTCCTTCCTGCTGCTGCTGCCCCTGCTGACGCCCCTGGTGTTCGCCCTGGCGGCGGTGGCGGTGTTCCTCGCCGCCAGCTACCCCTTCACCAAACGCTTCTTCGCCATTCCCCAGGCCTACCTGGGCATCGCCTTCGGCTTCGGCATCCCCATGAGCTACGCCGCCCAGCTCGGCACGGTGCCGGCGGAAGCCTGGTGGCTGCTGCTGGCCAACGTCTTCTGGGCCGTCGCCTACGACACCGAGTACGCCATGGTGGACCGGCCCGACGACCTGAAGATCGGCATCAAGACCTCCGCCATCACCTTCGGCCGCTTCGACGTGGCGGCGGTGATGTTCTGCTACGGCGCCACCTTCGCCCTCATCGCCTGGGTCGGCTACGGCCTGCAGCGGGGCTGGGCCTTCTACGCCGGCTTGCTGGGGGCGGTGGCTCTGGCCATTTACCACTACACCCTGATCCGCACCCGGGAGGGCGGCCCCTGCTTCAAGGCCTTCCTGCACAACAACTGGGTCGGTGCCAGCATTTTCGCCGGCATCGCCGTGGACTTCTGGCTTCACCCCTTCGGTGTGCTGCCCCTGAAATAGGCTTCCCATGAAATACCGCGACCTGCGCGACTTCATCGCGCAACTGGAACAGCAGGGCGAACTGAAACGGGTGAAGGTGCCCGTGGACACCCGCCTGGAAATGACCGAAATCTGCGACCGGGTGCTGCGGGCCGAGGGGCCGGCCATCCTCTTCGAGAAGCCGGTGGGGCCTAACGGCGAATTCACCATTCCGGTGCTGGCCAACCTCTTCGGCACCCCCCGGCGCGTCGCCATGGGCATGGGCCAGGATTCGGTGTCGGCCCTGCGCGAGGTGGGTACGGTGCTCTCCATGCTGAAGGAGCCGGAACCGCCCAAGGGCTTGAAGGATGCCTGGGAGAAATTCCCCCTCTTCAAGCAGGTGCTCAACATGGCGCCCAAGGTGCTGTCCTCCGCTCCCTGCCAGGAGGTGGTGTGGGAGGGCGACGCGGTGGACCTCTCCCGCCTGCCCATCCAGCACTGCTGGCCCGGCGACGTGGCACCCCTGATCACCTGGGGCCTGACCATCACCCGGGGCCCCTTCAAGAAGCGGCAGAACCTGGGCATCTACCGGCAGCAGGTGATCGGCCGCAACAAGCTCATCATGCGCTGGCTGGCCCACCGGGGCGGCGCCCTGGATTTTCGGGACCACTGCCAGAAAAATCCCGGCCAGCCCTATCCGGTGGCGGTGGCCCTGGGGGCCGATCCGGCCACCATCCTTGGCGCCGTGACGCCGGTGCCGGACAGCCTCTCCGAATACCAGTTCGCCGGCCTTTTGCGGGGCGCCAAGACCGAGCTGATCAAATGCATCGGCAACGATCTGCAGGTGCCGGCCTCCGCCGAGATCGTCCTGGAAGGGGTGATCCACCCCGGCGAGACGGCCCTGGAAGGGCCCTACGGCGACCACACCGGCTACTACAACGAGCAGGCCGAGTTTCCGGTGTTCACCGTCGAGCGCATCACCATGCGCAAGAACCCCATCTACCACAGCACCTACACCGGCAAGCCGCCGGACGAGCCTGCCGTGCTGGGCGTGGCGCTGAACGAGGTGTTCGTGCCCCTGCTGCAGAAGCAGTTCACCGAGATCGTCGATTTCTACCTGCCGCCGGAAGGCTGCTCCTACCGCCTGGCCGTGGTCAGCATCAAGAAGCAGTACCCGGGCCACGCCAAGCGAGTGATGTTCGGCATCTGGAGCTTCCTGCGCCAGTTCATGTACACCAAGTTCATCATCGTGGTGGACGACGACGTGAACATCCGGGACTGGAAGGAAGTGATCTGGGCCCTCACCACCCGCATGGATGCCACCCGGGACACCACCCTGGTGGACAACACCCCCATCGACTATCTGGACTTCGCCTCCCCGGTGGCCGGCCTCGGCTCCAAGATGGGCCTGGACGCCACCAACAAGTGGCCCGGCGAGACCAGCCGGGAATGGGGCCGCCCCATCGTCATGGACGAGGCGGTGAAGACCCGGGTGGACGAACTGTGGCAGAGCCTCGGGCTGTAAGCGGCCGCTGAGGGCAGGGCCGCGCCCCGCCTGGACCCCAGAGCCCGGGGCGGCGGCGCGGTCCGGTCTGGTGCAGGGCGTTCGATATTACTTTGGTATTAGTGCTGCTCTGTGACAAAATTGGCATTTTTCCGCTTCCGGTGACGCCAGGATACTGCCCATGAACCCGCCCGATACTTCCCCCGACCTGTCGGTGTTCCTCGCTTCGTCGGTGCACGACATGAAGAACTCCATCAGCATCCTCATCGGCAGCATGGAGAAGCTGCTGGCCGACAGCGACCCCAGCCGGCCCGAGTTCGGCGAAATGACCCACATGATGTACGAGACCAAGCGGATCAACGGCAACCTGATCCAGCTGCTGGCCCTCTACAAGCTGGGCAACCACCTCTATCCCTTCTCCCCGGAGGACTGGGTGCTGGAGGACTTCGTCGCCGAGACCGTGTCCCAGCACCTGCCCCTGCTGCGTTTCCGCGGCCTGGAATTCGAGGCCGTGGTGGAGTCGGACCTGGTGTGGCCCTTCGATGCGGATCTGGTGGGCGGCATCATCGGCCACGCCCTCAACAACGCCATCCACTACACCAAGGGCAAGGTGCGCCTGGTGGTGCGGGAGACGGAGGAGGGCCTGGAAATGCGCGTCGAGGACGACGGCCGCGGCTATCCCCAGAAAATGCTGGATGACGGCGTCGCCGCCATGAACGGGGTGGACTTCCAGGGCGGCAGCACCGGCCTGGGCCTCTACTTCTCCGCCATGGCCGCCCGGCTGCACCGCAACAAGGGGCGCCACGGCGCCATCCGCCTGGAAAACGGCGGCGCCTGGGGCGGCGGCTGCTTCGTCCTGACCCTGCCCTGAGCGGCCCATCTCCAGGGAAAACAGAACAACAATGAGCAACTTCCAGAACATCGACTTCGGCAGCAAGAGCTTCCTCGTCATCGACGACTTCCAGGGCATGCGCACCGTGCTGCGCGACATCCTGCGCTCCATGGGGGTGAACCCCAAGGTCATCGCCACCGCCGCCAACGGAAACGAAGCCATCAGCCAGCTCAGCCAGACCCGCTTCGACGGCGTCCTTTGCGACTTCAACCTGGGCGCCGGCAAGAACGGCCAGCAGGTGCTGGAGGAGGCCAAGTACCGCAACCTGGTGGGACCCAGCTGCGCCTGGGTCATGATCACCGCCGAGAAGACCGCCGACGTGGTCATGGGCGCCGCCGAATACCAGCCGGACGCCTACCTGCTCAAACCCATCACCGAATCCACCCTGCGCCTGCGCCTGGAAAAGATCTGGGTGAAGAAGGCCGCCTTCGTGGACATCGACCAGGCCGTCATGGCCATGGACTTCCCCCTGGCCATCCGCCTCTGCGACGAGCGCCTGGCGGTGGACAAGGCCAATGCGGGCGAACTGCTGCGCCTGAAGTGCCACCTGCTGTTGGTGTCCGGCGAACACGAGCAGGCCCGCCTGCTCTACAACGCCCTGCTGGCCAAGCGGGACGTGCCCTGGGCCCAGCTCGGCCTGGCCCGGGTGCATGTGGCCGCCGGCGAACTGGACCACGCCCAGGCCCTGCTGGAAACCCTGGTGGCGGAGAACCGCACCTACCTGGAAGCCCACGACTGGCTGGCCAATGTGCACAACGCCCGGGGCGACCTGCAGAAGGCCGAGGAGGTGCTGGAAAACGCCGCCCGCCTCTCGCCCCTGTCGGTGATGCGGCAGAAGAACCTGGGCGAAGTGTCCCTGCAGCTGGGCAAGGTGGAAAACGCGGAAAAGGCCTTCCGCAAGAGCGTGGCCCTGGGCGAGCACTCGGTGCTGAAGACGCCGGACGCCTACCTGGGCCTGGCCCGGGCCTGCAGTGCCCAGAACAACAGCAAGGAAGCCCTGCAGGTACTGTCCACCCTGACCAAGCAGTTCGACGCCGAGGAGGTCAAGGTCAAGGCCATGGCCACCGAAGGCATGGTCTACCACCGGGCCGGCGACCTGGAATCCGCCCGCAAGGTGGCCCTCAAGCTGGACGAGGTACTGGCCCAGCCCGGCGCGCCCCGCCTGGAGAGCGCCGCGGTGGTGGAGATGGCCGAGCTGATGATGGTCTCCGGCGAGAAGGAAAAGGCCGCCGCCCTGCTCCAGGGCGAAGTGCGCAACAACCCGGACGACGCCATCCTGCTGCAGCGCATCCAGCAGGTGTTCGACACCGGCGCCATGAGCGAGGAGGGCGTGGCTCTGGTGGAAGCCTCGCGCAAGGAAGCGGTGCAGCTGATGAACCAGGGCGTGCTGCTGGCCCGGGACGGCAAGTTCGACGAGGCCATGGAAGCCATGCGCACCGCCTGCGAGCGCCTGCCGGGCAACGTGCGGGTGCTGTTCAACTTCGCCCACATGGGCATCACCTTCATGCAGCGCACCGTGGTCAGCCCGTCCCTGGTGGAGGAAATCCGCCAGTACCTGGAAACCGCCCACCGCCTGGCTCCCGCCGACAAGCGCTATCCCCAGCTGCTGGGCAAACTCAAGTCCCTGGCCGGCTGACGCCATGCCGACCATGCCGCCCGTGGAGGTCCGCCCCACCGACCTGAGCCAGCCGCAGCAGGCCGCGGCCTGGCTCGACCTGCTCGACCACTACGCCCGGGACCCCATGGGCGGCGGCAGCGGGCTGGACCCGGCGGTACGGCAGGCCCTGGTGCCGGCCCTGGCCGGTGTGCCCCATTTCCACAGCGCCCTGGCCTGGCAGGGGGATGAGGCCGTGGGCCTGATCAACTGCTTCGCCGGCTTTTCCACCTTTGCCGCCAGGCCCCTGCTCAACATCCACGACATCGCCGTGCGCGATGCCCGCCGCGGTGCCGGCATCGGCCAGGCCCTGCTGGCCTGGGCCGAGGGGAGGGCCCGGGAACTGGGCTGCTGCAAGCTGACCCTGGAAGTGCTGTCCAACAACCGGCGCGCCCTGGCCGCCTACGAGCGGGCCGGCTTCGCCCCCTACGTGCTCGATCCGGCCGCCGGTCAGGCCCTGTTCCTGCAGAAGCTGCTGTAGGGCCGGCCGGTTCCCCGGGCCGGCGGCCGGCGCTAAGATGGCGGGCTGGTTCCCCTGTTTCCCGACTTTCCGAAGCGACCGCCCATGAGCCCTGCCGCCGCCGTCCATTCCGCCGCCGATTCCCTGGGCAAGCCCCTCGCCGGCTGGCGCCTGCGCCTCTACTCGGTGGTATTCGAGTCGGAGACCCGGGCCGGTCGCCTGTTCGACCAGTGCCTCATCTTCGCCATCCTGGCCAGCGTCGCGGTGGTCATGGCCGACAGCGTGCATAGCCTCAACGCCCGCCACCAGGACCTCTTCGCCACCCTGGAGTGGGGCTTCACCCTGCTGTTCACCGCCGAATACCTGGCCCGCCTGGCCTGTCTGCGCCGGCCCTGGCGCTATGCCCTGAGCTTCTTCGGCCTGGTGGACCTGCTGGCCATCCTGCCCACCTACCTGGCGCTGCTGGTGCCCGAGGCCCACCTGCTCATCGACGTACGCATCCTGCGCCTGCTGCGCATGTTCCGGGTGCTCAAGCTCACCGCCTACCTGGGCGAGTACCAGATGCTGGGCAGCGCCCTGCTGGCCAGCCGGCGCAAGATCCTGGTGTTCCTCTCGGTGGTGCTGATGATCGTGCTGGTCATGGGCACCCTGATGTATGTGGTGGAAGGCCCGGCCAACGGCTTCACCAGCATTCCCACCGCCGTCTATTGGGCCATCACCACCATGACCACCGTCGGCTTCGGCGACATCACGCCCAAGACCGACGTGGGCCGTCTCATCTCCTCGGCCATGATGCTGCTCGGCTGGGGCACCCTGGCGGTGCCCACCGGCATCGTCACCTCCGAGATCACCGCCCAGCGCCTGCAGGTGACGCCCACCAGCCGCACCTGTCCGGACTGCCTGACCGAAGGGCTGGCACCGGAGGCCGCCTACTGCCAGGCCTGCGGCGCCCGCCTGCCGGAATACCGGCGCGATCCGGCCTGAGCCTTTCCCTTTTCTGCCACCCGCCCACGCCGCGGCCCCGGAGCCGCCGCCGGAGCATTCCCCATGCAACTGCCCCTGCTCACCGAAGGCCGCCTGCTGCGGCGCTACCAGCGTTTCCTCGCCGACGTCGAACTGGCCGACGGCAGCGTGGTCACCGCCCACTGTCCCAACACCGGCTCCATGCAGGGCTGCAAGGATCCGGGCAGCCGGGTGTGGCTGTCCCCCAGCGACAACCCCCAGCGCAAGCTGGCCTGGACCTGGGAGCTGGTGGAGGCGGACGGCGTCCTGGTGGGCCTGCACACCGGCCGCACCAATGCCCTGGTGCGGGAGGCCATCGAGGCCGGCGCGGTGGCCGAGCTGGCTGGCTATGGGGCGATCCGCGGCGAGGTGCCCTACGGCGGCGACAACGGCCGCGGCGGCAAGCGCAGCCGCATCGACCTGCTGCTGACTGAAGCAGGGCGCCCCCCGTGCTATGTGGAGGTGAAGAACGTCACCGCCGCCGTTGCCGGCGGCATCGGCTATTTTCCCGACGCCGTCACCGAGCGCGGCACCAAGCACCTCAACGAAATGGCCGACGAGGTGGCCAAGGGCAACCGGGCCGTGCTGTTCTTCTGCGTGCAGCGGGGCGACGTGGATGAAGTGCGGCCGGCGGACCACATCGACCCGGAATACGGCCGCACCCTGCGCCGGGTCCTGGGGCTGGGGGTGGAGGTGCTGGCCTACGGCGCCGACGTCCGCCCCGAGGGCATCCGGCTGTGGCGGCCCCTGCCGGTGGTGTGCTGAACCGGCGTCAGCAGAAATTTCTATGCTGGGCCAGGCCCCGCGTCCCTAAAGGGATGGCGGGGCTTTTTCATCCAATGGGGGCGCGCTTCCTGGGGCGGTGCGGGGAAAGTCGCTCCGGGACTGGCCCGGCGGCCGGCGGCTGACGCCGTGATTCTTTGGGTATGCCAAATGGCTTAATGGAAAAACCCTTACGGTTATCCATAATGGATTTTCCCGACCCGTCGGCCCATTCGCTGCCAAGGAGAACGCCATGCATCCCTCTGCCATCGCCGCCTTCCGCCACTCCCTTTGCCTTGCCCTGCTGGGCCTTTTGCTCGGTGCCGCCGGCGCCGGCGCCGCAGAGGAAAGGAAGGGGCTGGAAAAAGTGCAGGACAGCTTTCTCAAGCTGGTCTGCGGCAAGACCGCCGTCGCCGACAACAGCGCCTGCGCCAGGATGCTGGGCGATGCCGGCCAGGGCGACGACGGCGCCCGGGTGCGGCAGCTGGCGGCCCACTTCATCGTGCTGACCTTCGCCGAGGCCGGCACCCGGGCCCTGGAGGAGCACGAGGACCGGGGCGTGCTGGCGCCGGCCCTGCTGCAGCGCATCCGCACCGCCGAGGCCGAGCTGCACGAGGCCTGCTCGGTCCTGGCGTGGACCCCGGCGGCGCGCAAGGCCGCCATCTATCCCCTGGAGCGGGCCGATGCCCTGATCGCCGTGGCCGACGTGGTCAAGGCCGGCATCAAGCCCACCGCCCGGCGCCTGCGGGGGCTGGCCAGCAATCCGGTGAGCCTGCTGGCCGAGGTGGGCGACGTGCTGGAGGACGGCATGGCCGATGCCATCTACGGTTCCGCCTCCCGCCGCGGCTTCGTCGCCGCCCTGGACATCATCGCTCCCCAGAACAAGGTGGACGGCAAGGAACTGCAAGGGGCCTGGCAGGCCGTGGCCGACCGCCTGGAAGTGTCGTGCAAGAGCCTGGCCCGCCTCGGCGGTGCCCAGGAGGAGAGCGCCCCCGTATGCAAGGTGCTCAAGCCCTGCGCGGAGCTGCAACCATGAGCGCGCCCCTGTTGCCGGAAGATGGCCCGGAGCGAAGCCAAAGCTGGCGCCAGTTCGAGGACGAGGCCCGGCGCCTGCGCCCGGCCGCTCCCCCGTCGGTGACGGCTGCCGGTGTCCGGGCCCAGGCCTGGGGCGGCGAGGACGCCGGCGCTGCGCCTGAATCAGCTCCCGCCAGCACCGCCTTCTGCGGCCTGGCCCTGTCCGGCGGCGGCATCCGCAGCGCCACCTTCGCCCTGGGCGTGCTGCAGGCCATGGCCGAGGCCCGCCTGCTGCGCCGGGTGGATTACCTGTCCACCGTTTCCGGCGGCGGCTACATCGGCACCTGGCTCTCCGCCCTGATCCACCGTACCGATGCGGACAGCCGCCGGGCCGTGCGGCAGCTGGAACAGCCCGGCCCCGTCGGCATCGCGCCCTCGGTGGCCGCCGCCGGCCAGCCCGGTGGCTGCCGGGACGACGTCGGCCAGACGGCCACCGGCGCCAGCGAGCATCCGGCCATTGCCTTCCTGCGCCGCTACAGCAACTACCTGACGCCCCGCTTCGGTCTCTTCAGCGTGGATACCCTGGCGGCGGTGGCCAACCTGTCGCGCAACCTGCTGCTGACCCAGAGTGTTTTCATCCTCTTCCTCCTCGGCCTGCTGTTCCTGCCGCGGGGCGTCGTCCTTGCCCTGTGGCAGGGCGGCCCGCCGACGGCCTGGCTGTGGGGGGCGGTGCTGCTGTTGCTGGCCGTCGCCGCCCGGGGCCTGTACCGGGGCATGACCTGGTACCGGCGCCCGGCCGCCGCGGGCGACGGCTCGTCCCGTCCCGGGCCGAGCCAGGGGCAGGTGCTGCGTGGCGCCGTGCTGCCGGGCATGCTGGCGGCCCTGCTGGCCGCCGCCCTGTTCAACGACGGGACCTGGCTGCCGGCCCTGGCCGGCGGCGACGGGGCGCTGTGGGCCGCCCTGGTCCTGGCCTACCCCCTGCTGTGGCTGCTGGCGGCCGGCCTCGACCTGCCCCTGCCCCGGGGTGGCGGCACCGCCTTCCGCGTCTCCCTGGCGGCCGCCCTGCCGGCCGGGGCCCTGCTTGCCGTCCTGGTCTACGGCTATGTGCGCCTCCTCGCCGCCCTGCCGCCGCCGTCCCGGCCCTGGCTGGCGGTGGGGCTGGGGGCCTTCGTCCTGTGGGAGTTCCTCTGCCTGGCGGTCGCCCTGCACATCGGCCTGATGAAGCGGGCCCTGGCCGAACTGGCCCGGGAGTGGGCCGGCCGGGCCGGCGGCATGTCCATCGGCATCGGCCTGGGCTGGTCCCTGGTGGCCCTGGTCAGCTTCTACGGCAGCGCCTTCCTCGGCTGGCTGGGCCAGACCCTGGCGGCGGCGGGCGGCCTCGCCTGGCTGATCAGCACGGTGGCCGGCGCCCTCGCCGGACGCAGCCCGGCCACCGGCGGCAAGGGGGCCAACCCCTGGCTGGAGCGGCTGCTGCAGGCGGCACCCTACATTTTCATCGGCGGCCTGCTGCTGTTTCTTTCTTGGCTGGGGGAATGGGGCCTGCACACCCTGGCCGGGGCGGGGGAGCAGCCCTGGTTCCTGGCGCCGTCCCTAGCCATGCCCGGGCTGGTGGCGGTGGTGCTGGCGGCCAGCGTCTGCCTGCTGGGCGCCTGGGCCCTGTCGGCGCGGATCGACGTCAATCTCTTCTCCATGCACCAGTTCTACCGCAACCGCCTGACCCGCTGCTATCTGGGCGCCTCCAATCCGCAGCGGCGCAGCGACCGTTTCACCGATTTCGACCCGGCGGACGACCTGCCCCTGCAGGACCTGGCGGCCCAGCGCCCCATCCCCCTGCTCAACGGCGCCCTCAACCTCACCGGCAGCGAACCCCTGGAATGGCAGCAGCGCCAGGCGGCCCCCTTCATCTTCTCGCCGGACCGCTGCGGCTTTCTCTTGCCGCCCTCGTCCCAGAGCCCCGAGTGGCGCGAGTTCCTGGCGCCGAGCCGGGACTACATGAGCCGGGAGGGCGCCCATCTGGGCATGGCCATGGCCGTCTCCGGGGCCGCCGCCAACCCCAACATGGGCTACCACACCGAGCCGGCCATGGCCTTCGTCATGGCCCTGCTCAATGTTCGCCTGGGGCGTTGGTGCCCCAATCCGGCAGGACCGTTTACCGCCCTCAGCAGTCCGCCCCTGGGGCTGTGGTACCTGCTGCGGGAGCTGTTCGGCAGCGTCAATGAGGACACCGGCTTCGTCAATGTCTCCGACGGCGGCCATTTCGAGAACCTGGGGCTGTACGAGCTGGTGCGCCGCCGCTGCCGTCTGATCGTGGTCAGCGACGGTGGTCAGGACAGGGACTTCCAGTTCGAGGACCTGGGCAACGCCATCCGCAAGTGCCGGGTGGACCTGGGGGCCGAGATCGACATCGACGTGCGCCCCCTGCTGCCGGGGGCGGCGCCGCGGCAGCGGCTGGCGGTGGGGCGCATCCGCTACTGGGACGACGGGCGGCAGGCCCTGGCCGGGATACCGCCGACGCCGGAGTGCGGGGTGCTGGTGTACCTGAAACCCATGGTACTGGGGGACGAGCCGGTGGACGTGGGCAACTACGCCGCCACCCACCCTGACTTCCCCCACCAGTCCACCGCCGACCAGTGGTTCGACGAGGCCCAGTTCGAGAGCTATCGCCAGCTGGGGCTGGCCACCGGGCGCCGGGTCTTCGGCCAGGGACCGTGGCGGCAGGACGAGGCGGCGGACGACGAGGCCTGGGTGCGGGCCGTGGCCGCCGCCCTGGCAATGTCAGCCGCAGCGACGCCCTAGGCGCCGGGGAGCGGCGGGATCAGTTGGAGAGTGGGGTGCTGGGGGCTGCCTGGGGCGTTGGGCTTTGGGTCGCCACCCATTCCAGCAGGGCCTCCACCGGGCCCCAGGCGGCGCCGGCCTTGGGGCCGCCGGCCAGGGCCACCAGGGCCCAGCGGCGGCCGCCGGCGTCGGTGACGTAGCCGGCCCAGGCGCGCACGCCTTCGATGGAGCCGGTCTTGAGGTGGGCGCGGCCGGCGCTGCTGCCGTTGCCGAAGCGGCGCTTGAGGGTGCCGTCCCTGCCCGCGAGCGGCAGGGAGGCGACGAACTCGGGCATGACCGGGCTCTTCCAGGCTGCCAGCAGCAGTTGCAGCAGGCTGCGGGCGGCGATGCGGTCGTCCCGGGAGAGGCCGGAACCGTTTTCCACCGCCAGTTCGGGGAAGCTGAGGCCCTTTTCCGCCAGCACCTGACGCAGCCCCTGGCGGGCGCCGGCCAGGGTGGCGGCCTCGCCGGCCGGGGTGTCGGCCAGGGCGAGGAAGAGGTGGCGGGCCATGACGTTGCTGCTGTACTTGTTGGTGTCGCGCACGATCTCGGCCAGGCTGGGGGATTCCCAGCGCAGCAGGGGCACGCCGCCCGCGGGGGCGGGGCCTTCCCGCACCTGGCCGGCAAACTGGCCACCCAGTTCGCGCCACAGGGGGCGGAAGAGGCCGGCGAGGTAGGCATCCCCGGCCAGGGGGGCCAGGTGCAGGGGCTTTTCGCCGCACACCAGGGGGAAGGTGCCGCCGATGTCGAGGCGCTTGCCGGCGGGGTCGAAGCGCACCGTCAGCTTTTCGCGCCAGTCGCCGCATTCGCCGGCGCCGGGGGCGATGCGGGCGTTCACCGCGAGGCCTTCCTGGGGCACTTCCTGGACCAGGCGCACGCTGCCCGCGGCCAGGTCCGGCACCAGGGTGAAGCGCAGGGCGGTGTAGTTCACCAGGGCCGCATCCGCATTGACGTTGTAGGCCCGCAGGGGCTCGTTGTCGAAGGCGGCGGGGTCGAAGGGGGGCAGGCGATAGGCGCGGCGGTCGGCCACCAGGTCGCCGCCGATCTGGCGTACCTCGGCCCGGTCCCGCAGCTGCCGCAGCAGCAGCCAGAAGCGCTCCAGGGTGAGGGCCGGATCGCCGCTGCCGACCAGGTAGAGATTGCCTTCCAGGCGGCCGTCCCGGGGGGCGTTGTCGCCGCGCAGCTCGGTCTTCCAGGTGTAGGCCGGGCCCAGCTTTTCCAGGGCGGCGTAGGTGGTCACCAGCTTCATCACCGAGGCCGGGTTCATGGGGCGGGCGGCGTTGTGTAGCAGGCGCGGCGCGGCAGCGTCCACCGCCTGCACGGCGACGGCGAACTGGCCGGGAGGCAGGCCGGCGGCGTTGAGGGCACGGGTGACCTCGGGAGGCAGGACAGTGGCCGTGTCCGGCGGCATCTGCCCGGCGGCGTAGGTGTGGAGCGGGTTGCAGAGCAGGGGCAGCCACAGGGCAAGCACCAGGCGGCCGGTGGCGGAGGGACTACGGTGGAATATGCGCATTATTCGGCGTTCGGGGAGGGGCTTTGGGGCGATAATAGCGCGAATCCCACCGTCCCCCGCCCAGCCCATCATGCAAGAACAGCGTCGCCACGTCCGCATCCGTTTCGCCAAGCCCTTGCCGGCCTATGTGGGGCACCAGGGCCAGAACCTGCGGGCGGAACTGCACAATGTTTCCCTCGGCGGCGCCCTGCTGCGCACCGACCTGCCCCTGGCCATCGGCGACCGCTTCGGCCTGGAGTTCGCGCTCCAGGGCATGGGCATCGACACCGTGCCCATCGTCATCAGCCGCGGCCTGGGCGATCTGGTGGGGGTGCGCTTCGACCTGGGGCCGGCTTCCGAGATCCAGCTGGAAGGCGCGATCCAGGACTCCCTGCGCAACGGCATCGCCTCCGTGCTGTCCATGCACACCCTGGCCGGACGCAAGGTGATGCGCATCGCTGGCGCCCTCAACCTGTCCCTGCGCAACGACTTCTTCCACGCCCTGGACAAGATGGGGGTGGCTGAGATCGACCTCTCCGAGGTGACGACCGTGGATGCGGACGGCCTGGCCCTCTGCGTCGTCGCCGCCGAGCGCCGCGGCGTCGTCATCGAGCGGCTCTCGCCGGCGGTGGCCAGCCTCTGGCGCGCGGCCCGCCAACCCTCGGCCTGATCCTGCCGCAGCCGGGTTTCCCGGTCTAGAATGACGGCTTCATCCGAGGAGCCGCCCGCCCATGTTTTCCCGCCTGTTCCGCTCCCGCAGCGAAGTGCCGGCCGCCGCCGAGGCCGCCGCGCCTGTTGCCCCTGCCGCCTCTGGCGCGGCCGCGCCTGCCACGCCGCCGGTTGCCCCCCTGCCCGGGGAGGAGCAGCGCCATTCCTTCGTGCGGCGCGAGCCCATCGTCAATCGCCAGCAGCGGGTGGCCGCCTACGAGTTCAATCTGGAGGCCCGCCTCGCCTCCCGCCTGGGCGGGCGCAGTGCCGTCGTCCAGCGCAGCCTGCAGGAGGCCCTGTTCCACGAACTGGCCCTGGCCTCCGGCGAATCCGGGGTGCTCGGGCAGCGCCTGGCCTTCGTCCCGGTCAGCCCCGATGCCCTGGATTCGGCCGCCCTGGCCCGCCTGCCGCGGCAGAACACGGTGCTCATGCTGGCCCTGCCGCCCGACGTGGAGGCCGAGGCCCTGCCGCCGCCGGCGACCCTGGTGCGGCTGCGCCAGGAAGGCTTTCTCCTGGGCATGTACGTGCCGCCGGACAAGGCCGCCCTGGCCGCCCTGCGGCCCCATCTCGATTACGTGGCGGTGGATGTGGCGGCTTTCGACGGCGAGCGCCTGCGCAACCTGGCCTACGCCCTGAAGACGGTGGACGGCCACACGGTGCACCTCATCGCCGACAACGTGCAGACGGCGGATGAATTCAATCTCTGCTTCCAGCGCGGCTTCGACTATTTCCAGGGCCGCGCCGTGTCCCTCAAGGAAGCCTGGGCGCCGGCCAAGGGCGCCGCTTCCCGCATGCGCATCATCCAGCTGCTCAACCTGGTACGCAACGAGGCGGAGAACAAGGAGCTGGCGGAAACCCTGAAGCAGGACCCCCTGCTTTCCTTCCGCATCCTGCGCTACATCAACTCCCCCGGCATCGGCCTGACCACGCCCGTTTCCTCCATCGAGCATGCCCTGGTGGTGCTGGGCCTGGGGCGCTTCTACCGCTGGCTGTCCCTGCTTCTGTTCGCCCCTCAGGGCGGCGGCTTCGGCGAGTGGCTGGTGGTGGAGCATGCTCTGACCCGGGGCCGGCTGATGGAATTGCTGGGGGCCGGCCGCTTCCCGCCGGCCGAGCACGATGCCCTTTTTCTGTGCGGCTCCTTTTCCCTGCTGGACCGGCTGCTGCAGCAGCCACTGGCCGAAGTGGTGGGGCAGCTGACCCTGCCGCCGGCGGTGAAGCAGGCCCTGCTGCAGCGGCAGGGGCCCTACGCCCAGCTGCTGGAGGTGGCGGAAGCCTGCGAGAGCCTGGAGTCGGCCCGCATCGAAAGCGCCGCCCAGGCCGCCGGCCTGGAGGCGGAGGCCACCAACCGGGCCATGATCATGGCCATGGCCTGGGCCAACGAGGTGGGGGAACTGGGCGGCAGCGACGCCCTGTAGGACGGGGCGGGCCCGGGCGGCCCGCCGTCGGCCTCATTCCGGCTGGCAGATTTCGCCGCGGCGGATGGCCACCAGGGTGCGGGCGATGAGCAGGCCCAAGACCAGACTGAGGATGGAGAGCAGGATCATGCCCAGGGCGCTGAAGAAGGTGCTGTGGGTGCGACCGGCCATGGCCAGGGTGGCGATGGTCACCGCCGCCAGGGGGAAGGAATAGGCCCAGGAGGAGAGGAAGAAGGGCACGCGCAGGAAGCGCAGCACATTGGAAAACAGCAGCAGGGCCAGGAACAGGGCCGTGTGCAGCAGGATGTGGGCAAAGGCGTCCACCTCCCCGGTCAGGTTCATCCAGGCCACGCAACCCACCGAGGGCGGCGCCAGGAGGATGAACAGGGTGGGGGTGAGGCGCAGAGGCAGGGGCTCGTGGAAGAAGAGCCGGTACATGACGATGGTCAGCAGCACCAGCCAGAACACCAGCCCGATGCTGAAAAAGAACCAGGACAACTCCGGCGGGGCAAAGCGCACGCCGACCACGGGCACGATGATGTTGCCCACCACCGGGATGAACCAGGCCGGGTTGGCGTGCTTGATCTCGTAGTGGGTGTGGTGCAGCCAGCCGCCCATGATGGCCAGGGTGAACGCCAGATGCAGCCCGGCGCCCAGGCCCCAGATCGGGGCGGCGAGGCCGGGGGCGTCCTCGGCCCAGGCGATGGCCAGTAGCAGCAGGCCGATGGAAATGGTGGGGAAGAAGTTGATGCGCACCGGATGGCGCCATTCGCCGAGGACGGCGACCCGGTGGGTGAGGAACTTGAGCCCATACACCAGGGCCGTCAGCAGCCACACGGCGGTAGCCAGCCAGCGCAGCCATTGCCCCACTTCCGCCGGCGCCCCCAGGACCAGGTGGGCCTTCTGCCAGGCGATGGCAAGACCGGCGGTGCCCATCACCGTGGAGAAGAAGGAAACGGGAAAGAGGGAGAGCCGGGCGGGCGTGGGGGCGGTGTGGGTCATGGCGGAGGGTTCCGTATAACGGGCGGCCGGAATAAACGCGGCGGGGTCGGACTTGGGCTGCTTCTTGTCGGGATGGGCCGGAATGAGGCCGGCGCCCATTATATGCAAATTCAGAGTTTTCTAATATTCAAAATGGGGGGAGCCGGACGGGCAAAAAAAAGCCCGGGGCAAGCCCCGGGCTGTGAGGTGGGTCGGTTTGCTTCTTAGTGGGAGGAGGCCGCTGCGGCACCGATGCCGGTTTCGGAGCGGATTTCCTGGTCCAGGTAGGCGACGCGTTCCTTGGCGGCCTGTTCGCTGCGATCCATCAGGGAGAACAGCCAGATGCCGATGAAGCCGGCAGCCATGGAGAACAGGGCCGGGGAGGCGTAGGGGAAGATTTCCGTCTTGTTGCCCAGGATGTCGACCCAGATGGACTTGGAGAGGACAGTCAGAGCCACAGCGGTGATCAGGCCCAGGAAGCCGCCGTAGAAGGCGCCCTTGGTGGTGCAATCCTTCCACAGCACGGACATGAAGAGCACCGGGAAGTTGGCGGATGCGGCGATGGCGAAGGCCAGGGACACCATGAAGGCGATGTTCTGCTTTTCGAAGGCGATACCCAGCACCACCGCGATGATGCCCAGGGCAACGGTGGTCATCTTGGACACGCGCATTTCCGTGGCGCTATCCACGTTGCCGTGACGGAACACGGAAGCGTAGAGGTCATGGGACACGGCGGAGGCACCGGACAGGGTCAGACCGGCAACCACAGCCAGGATGGTGGCGAAGGCCACGGCAGAGATGAAGCCGAGGAACACGTTGCCGCCCACGGCGTTGGCCAGGTGGATAGCCGCCATGTTGCCGCCGCCCTTCAGCACGCCCTTGGCATCCAGGAACTCGGGGTTGGTACCGACGAGCACGATGGCGCCGAAGCCGATGATGAAGGTCAGGATGTAGAAGTAACCGATCCAGGTGGTGGCCCAGAACACGGACTTGCGGGCTTCCTTGCCATCCGGCACGGTGAAGAAGCGCATCAGGATGTGGGGCAGACCGGCGGTACCGAACATCAGGGCCATACCGAAGGAAATGGCGGAGATGGGATCCTTGATGAAGGAGCCCGGGCCCATGATGGACTGACCCTTGGCGGCAGCAGCGGCAGCGACCGTCTCGGCAGTGGCACTCGGATCGGTTTCCAGCGCCTTGGCCAGCAGGCCCTTGGCAGCCAGGTCGGTCTTGATGCGCACGGCGTCGGCGAACAGGGCTTCAGGGGAGAAGCCGTACTTGGCCAGCACCATGAACACCATGAAGGAAGCGCCGGAGAGCAGCAGCACGGCCTTGATGATCTGCACCCAGGTGGTGGCCGTCATGCCGCCGAACAGCACGTAGACCATCATCAGGATGCCGACCAGCACCACGGCCATCCAGTAGTCGAGGCCGAACAGCAGCTTGATCAGCTGGCCGGCACCCACCATCTGGGCGATCAGGTAGAAGGCCACCACCACCAGGGTGCCGGAAGCCGCCAGAGCGCGGATCGGCGTGGCCTGGAAGCGGTAGGCCGCCACGTCGGCAAAGGTGAATTTGCCCAGGTTCCGCAGGCGCTCGGCCATGAGGAACATGATGATGGGCCAGCCCACCAGGAAGCCGATGGAGTAGATCAGGCCGTCGTAGCCGTTGGCGAACACGGCGGCAGAAATACCCAGGAAGGAAGCGGCGGACATGTAGTCGCCGGCGATGGCCAGGCCGTTCTGGAAACCGGTGATGCCGCCGCCAGCGGTGTAGAAGTCAGCCGCCGTCTTGGTCTTGGAGGCAGCCCACTTGGTGATCCACAGGGTCAGCAGCACGAAGGCGCCGAACATGATGATGGCCGTCCAGTTGGTGGCCTGCTTTTCGGCCTGGCCTTCCAGCGCCGCGGCGAACACCGGGGAGCTGAGCAGGCCCAGGCCGGCGAGGGCGAGGGTGTTGGTCAGTTTTTTCATTTCTTCATTTCCTCCTGGACGATCTGCTCGGTCAGGGCATCGAACTCGCTGTTGGCGCGGCGGACGTAGAGGCCGGTGATGGCGACGGTGAACAGGATCAGGCCGACACCGACGGGAATGCCGACGGTCATGACGCCGCTTTCGGACAGCTTCTGGGCCAGCAGCGCCTTGTCGAAGGCGATGATGGCGATATAGCCGTAGTAGGCCAGCAGCATGATGACGGTCAGGGTCCAGCCAAAGACGTTGCGCTTGCTTTTCAGCTCGTGGAATTTCGGGTTTGCCCGAATCCGCTTGGTCAGCTCTTGTTGACTCATTTGTCTCCTCCTAAAAAACCTCCGGGCCAATCGAAGGACTGGCCATGGAGCCGAACTATGTCCCCGAAGACTTACAGTTCCCTTACTCCAATGAGAACTTTTTGCGTCAGGACGGAAGAATTTCGAGTCTCGGTAAGTGAATGATTTAATGGAAAAACGATTTGTGCGCTGCGTCAATTTTTCTTGGCGGTTATGCCGTTGCAATGGGGTGTTTTATGTCGACTGGTGCAATCGATTTATCAATGCGTAAATTGCGGAAGCGCTGTTTTGATTCGGTTTTTGGGCTTGGCAGCCCAGGTGGCCGCGTCCGCGATTAACCGCGGACGGGGAGGGTGAGGGGGTGGTGCAAATGCGGAAAGAACGGCGCCGGCATTGGTCTGGCGGGTGTCCGTCAGGGGGGTGACGGACGTTCCGGAGCGGTGCCGCTGTGAAAAATATTTTTTTCAGGCGAGGAAGTTCTGCCGTTCCTTGAACAGCTTGCGGGCGTCGGCGTGGGCCTGCTCCAGGTTGCGCAGGGCCGGATCGTCGTCGTGGGGGCAGAAGTACTCCTTGTCCTGGGCGGCCATGACCAGGGCGATGGCCGCCTCGTCCTCCAGGTCGTACTTCTCGGTAATCAGGGTGGTGACTTCGTCCAGATACTCTTCGTAGGTCATGGGCATGGCGGAATTCCAGGGAGGGGGGCGGGCCGGCGGCATGGCCGCCAAAGGGGGTCAGGGCTGCAGCACCAGTTCGACACGGCGCCAGGAACTGCGGCAGGCTTCGCTGTCGCAGGCCGGCGCCAGTTCCCTGCCCCGGGCGCGGATGAGTATCTGGGTGCCGCGGACGCCACGGCGTACCAGGGCGGCTTCCACCAGGGAGGCCCATTTCTCCGACAGGGCCAGGCAGTACTCCTTGCTGCCCAGGTGGTCCGTGTGGGCACGCAGCACCAGGCGCCGCAGCCGGTCGGCCCGCAGCTCCTCGGCCATCTGGTCGAGCAGGGGCGCCGCCGCCGGCGGCACCTCGGCATCGCCGGGGGAGAAATAGACGCTGGGGGCCTGGGGCGTGGCCACCACTTCGGCCGGGGGCGGCACGCTGGGCCGGGCCGGGGCCGGCGGCCGCGGCGCGCTGACGACGGTGGGGGCAGTGGGCGCGGCGCAGGCCGCAAGACAGGCGGCGAGGCAAAGCAGGGTCAGGCGAATGGGCTGCATCGGAATCTGGCGGGGCCGCCGCCGGGCCGTTGTCCGCCACCGGCAAGGGGCGCATGGCTGTCCGGGGCCCCGCAGCGGGACTGGGAAGCCTGCCATTATAGGGGCGGCCCCGGCCCGGGGGCGAGTCCGGGAATCGCCGCAAAGCCCGGCCCGGACCCGGGGGAACAGGATGGGCCAGAGCACAGATATTTTTGCTAGTATACGATTCGTATATAAATCGTATATTTTGAGGTGTCATGGGAATCGTCAAAATTTCAGAGCAGATGCACGAAAATTTGCGTCTCACCAGCGGCGCCTTGAGCCGTTCCATCAACGCGCAAGCGGAACATTGGCTACGTGTGGGGATGCTCGCGGAACTCAACCCGAACCTGGCCTACGCTGATATCTGCCAGTTGCTGATTCAGGCGGAACGGCAGGCTGAAGGCAGTTCTGCCGACAAGGATGCAGCGGTGGCGCAGGCGGCATGAGCGCAGCGCGAGCCGTACCCATCCGGGCGGAGGCCGAAATTGCCATGGCCCGACGCGCCGGAATGTTGGCTGCCGATGTCCTGCGGATGATTGCCGGCCATATCCGGCCGGGAGTTACCACCAATGAGCTGGACCGCTTGTGCCACGAGTACATTGTCCATGTGCAGCAGGCGATTCCTGCCAATGTGGGCTACCACGGCTACCCCAAGACAATTTGCGCCTCGGTAAACCATGTGGTTTGCCACGGCATTCCGTCCGACAAGAAGCTGAAGGACGGGGACATCGTCAACATCGACGTTGCCGTCATCAAGGACGGCTGGTTCGGCGATACGAGCAGGATGTTCCTGGTCGGCAACTCCGGCATCCTGGCCCGGCGCCTGGTGCGCACGACCTATGAAGCCATGCGGGCAGGTATACGGCAGGTCCGTCCGGGGGCCACCCTTGGCGATATCGGCCACGCCATCCAGAGCGTTGCCCAGCGGGAGAACTTCAGCGTCGTTCGCGAATACGGCGGCCACGGCATCGGCACGGTCTACCACGACGACCTGCATGTGCCCCACTACGGCCAGCCCGGTAAGGGGCTGAAACTGGAGCCGGGCATGATCTTCACCATCGAGCCGATGCTCAATGCGGGTGGCGCCGCCATCCGCCATCTGCCTGACGACTGGACGGTCGTGACCAAAGACCGCTCCCTTTCGGCCCAGTGGGAGCACATGGTGCTGGTGACCGAAACCGGTTTCGAGATTTTGACGCCCTGGCCCGATGGCGAGGGGGACTACCCGCCCATCACGCCGGCAGGCGCCGTCCTGCCCCTGTCCTGATCCTGCCATTGGGCTCTGCCGCCTACCGGAGGGGGGATTGATCGGTTCGGTGGGCTGGGTGGATGTTTGTATTTTGGATCAGTTGCTTAGCTTCCTTCCCTCGGCAATTTTCTGTCTCTCGCCATACCTGGGGACAACAATTGTGTCTGGCCACCCTTGAAATCGAAGGGGGGCGCCCCTATTATTAGCACTCGCTCGGGGTGAGTGCTAACAGGCCAGGCCTTCACCACCCCGCCTGACCGGGCCGACAGGCCCCTGAATCCCTGCAATAACTTCGTTACAAGGAGCTATCCCTATGAAAATCCGTCCCTTGCACGACCGTGTGATCGTCAAGCGCGTCGAAGCTGAGCGCACCACCGCTTCCGGTATCGTCATCCCCGATTCCGCCGGTGAGAAGCCCGATCAGGGTGAAGTCCTGGCCGTTGGCCCCGGCAAGCGTGACGATTCCGGCAAGCAGAACGCCCCCGACGTGAAGGTGGGCGACCGCGTCCTGTTCGGCAAGTACGCCGGCCAGACCGTCAAGGTGGACGGCCAGGAACTGCTGGTCATGCGCGAAGAAGACATCATGGGCGTGGTCGAGGCCTAAGCCTCTCCCCCTTTCCCATTCAACAGATTCTGGAGAATTTCAATGGCAGCTAAAGAAGTCAAATTCGGTGATTCCGCCCGCGCCCGCATGGTCGAAGGCATCAACGTCCTGGCCGACGCGGTCAAGGTGACCCTGGGCCCCAAGGGCCGCAACGTGGTGCTGGAGCGCTCCTTCGGCGCCCCCACCGTGACCAAGGACGGTGTGTCCGTGGCCAAGGAAATCGAACTGAAGGACAAGTTCGCCAACATGGGCGCCCAGATGGTCAAGGAAGTCGCTTCCAAGACCTCCGACCTGGCTGGTGACGGCACCACCACCGCCACCGTGCTGGCCCAGGCCATCGTGCGCGAAGGCATGAAGTACGTGGCCGCCGGCATGAACCCGATGGACCTGAAGCGCGGTATCGACAAGGCTGTCGCCGCCACCATCGAAGAGCTGAAGAAGATTTCCAAGCCCTGTGCCACCACCAAGGAAATCGCCCAGGTCGGTTCCATCTCCGCCAACTCCGACGCTGACATCGGCACCATCATCGCCAATGCCATGGAAAAGGTCGGCAAGGAAGGCGTCATCACCGTTGAAGACGGCAAGTCCCTGAACAACGAACTGGACGTCGTCGAAGGCATGCAGTTCGATCGCGGCTATCTGTCCCCCTACTTCATCAACAACCCGGACAAGCAGATTGCCGTCATGGACAATCCCTTCGTCCTGCTGTTCGACAAGAAGATCTCCAACATCCGCGACCTGCTGCCCGTGCTGGAACAAGTCGCCAAGGCCGGCCGTCCCCTGCTGATCATCGCTGAAGACGTGGAAGGCGAAGCCCTGGCCACCCTGGTGGTGAACAACATCCGCGGCATCCTGAAGACCGTGGCCGTCAAGGCTCCCGGCTTCGGTGACCGTCGCAAGGCCATGCTGGAAGACATCGCCATCCTGACCGGTGGCCAGGTGATCTCCGAAGAAGTGGGCCTGACCCTGGAAAAGGCTACCCTGGACGACCTGGGCCAGGCCAAGCGCATCGAAGTGGGCAAGGAAAACACCACCATCATCGACGGCGCCGGTTCCGAAGACGCCATCAAGGCCCGCGTGGCCCAGGTGCGTGCCCAGATCGAAGCCGCCACCTCCGACTACGACCGCGAAAAGCTGCAGGAACGCGTGGCCAAGCTGGCCGGCGGCGTGGCCGTGATCAAGGTGGGTGCTGCCACCGAAGTCGAAATGAAGGAAAAGAAGGCCCGCGTCGAAGACGCCCTGCACGCCACCCGCGCTGCCGTTGAAGAAGGCATCGTCCCCGGCGGCGGCGTTTCCCTGCTGCGCGCCCGCGCCAACCTGGGCAACCTGAAGGGCGACAACCACGACCAGGACGCCGGCATCAAGATCGTGCTGCGCTCCCTGGAACAGCCCCTGCGCGAAATCGTTGCCAACGCTGGCGACGAGCCTTCCGTGGTGGTGAACAAGGTGGTTGAAGGCAAGGGCAACTTCGGCTTCAACGCCGCCACCGGCGAGTACGGCGACATGGTGGAAATGGGCGTGCTGGACCCCACCAAGGTCGAGCGCACCGCTCTGCAGAACGCCGCTTCCGTCGCCGGCCTGATGCTGACCACCGACTGCATGGTGGCCGAGCTGGCCGAAGACAAGCCCGCCGCCGGCATGCCAGACATGGGCGGCATGGGTGGTATGGGCGGCATGGGCATGGGCATGTAATTCGCTCCTGCCAGCATCTGCTGCAAAAAAGCCCGGCTTGAAGCCGGGCTTTTTCTTTTGGGATTGCCTGCTGACACCGCCGCAGCTCCGCCGGCGGGTCTCCATCCGCCGGCGGCAGCGGCACTCCCATCCGGCGAAGTTCCCCGGTCCCGGTTCCGGGCGGCGGACGGAATCCGGCCCGCCCCGCTGCCAGTTGGGGGCGCTTGCGGTAAGCTGCCGGCCATTCTCCCCTTCGGAACCCGCTGACCATGCAAATCTGGGTCGATGCCGATGCCTGCCCCAAGGCCATCAAGGAAATCCTCTTCCGCGTGGCGACGCGCACCCAAATCCTGGTCACCCTGGTGGCCAACCAGGCCCTCTACGCGCCGCCATCGCCCTACCTGCGCAGCATCCAGGTGCCCAAGGGCTTCGACGTGGCGGACAACGAAATCGTCGCCCGGGTGGCGGCGGGGGATCTGGTCATCACCGCCGACATTCCCCTGGCGGCGGAAGTCATCGCCAAGGGCGCCCGGGTGCTGACGCCCCGGGGCGAGCCCTACGACAAGGGCTCCGTCCAGGCCGCCCTGTCCATGCGCAATTTCATGGACACCCTGCGCTCCGCCGGCGTCGACACCGGCGGTCCCGCCGCCATGAGCCAGTCCGACCGCCACGCCTTCGCCCAGCAACTGGAGCGCCTGCTGCCCCGGGGCTGAGGCGCTCCGGTTCCTTCCGTTAGAACCGCCGCAGCGGCGCCGTTGGCGGCGCCCGTCCCTTGGAGAGCCCCGTCCGAAGGCAGTGTCGCGGCTGGCCCCCGTCGTCCTTCATTTCCTCTTGCCGCCGGGTGTCATGGCGCCCCGCCCGGGCCTGCGCTCCTCCTTCCCGCACGTTGTCTCTGCTCTCATCGCCTCGGCTGGGAGGCAGCAAGGACGGGCATTTCGGCTATGGCTGCCTGAAGATGGCCGTCCCTATTGCCTTTTCAGCCAGGTCTTGAAGCCGGTCCGGCGTCTTTACACCATCTTAACGAGGCCCTCCCCAGCTTTAGCAAGGTCTTGATTCCTCCCCGCCTACAGTTCGAGCGTGATGTTCCATCTGCATACGGAGGATTTCCATGGACCTGTTCTACATCGGCCTGGCCATCGGCTTCTTTGCCCTGACGGCCGGCCTGGTGGCTTATTTCGACCGCTTGCGGAGGTCGTGATGGCGCCCCTTTACCTGATCGCCCTGGCGGTGGCCGTCGGCCTCTTCGCCTATCTGCTGGCCGTGCTGTTCTACCCGGAGGACTTCTCATGAGTACCAACCTCCTGCTGCAATACGGCTTCTTCTTCGCCGTCCTCTTTCTCCTGGCCTGGCCCCTGGGGCTGTACATGGCCCGCATCTACCGGGGCGACCTGCCGGCCTTCGTGGCCTGGCTGCGGCCGCTGGAGAACTTCTGCTACCGCCTGGCCGGCGTGCGCCACGGCGACGACATGGGCTGGCGCCGTTACGCCGGCGCCGTGCTGGCCTTCAGCCTGCTCGGCGTGCTCGCCGTCTACGCCCTGCAGCGCCTGCAACTGTGGCTGCCCTTCAATCCCCAGGCCATGGCCAACACCACGCCGGACCTGGCCTTCAACACCGCTGTCAGCTTCGTCACCAACACCAACTGGCAGGCCTACGGCGGCGAAACCACCATGAGCTATTTGACCCAGATGCTCGGCCTGGCGGTGCAGAACTTCCTCTCCGCCGCCACCGGCATGGCCGTGGTGGTGGCCCTGATGCGGGGCTTCCAGCGCAAGGAGGCCGGCGGTATCGGCAATTTCTGGATCGACATGGTGCGCTCCACCCTCTACGTGCTGCTGCCCCTGTCCCTGATCCTGGCCCTCACTCTGGTGGGGCAGGGCGTGGTGCAGAGCGTGGCGCCCTACGCCAGCGTGCCCCTGACCCAGGCGGTGGACTATGAACAGCCCAAGGTCGGCGCCGACGGCCAGCCCGTGCTCGACGCCGCGGGCAAGCCGGTGCTGGAGGCGGCCACCGCCAGGGAGCAGACCCTGCCCCTGGGGCCGGCGGCCAGCCAGATCGCCATCAAGCACCTGGGCACCAACGGCGGCGGCTTCTTCAACGCCAATTCCAGCCATCCCTACGAGAACCCGACCCCGGTTTCCAACCTGTTGCAGATGCTGGCCATCGTCCTCATCCCGGCCGCCCTCTGCTTCACCTTCGGCCGCTGGGTCGGCGACCTGCGCCAGGGCCTGGCCATCCTCGCTGCCATGACCGCCATCCTGGTGGCCCTGCTGGCGGTGGAAGTGTGGGCCGAGCAGGCCGGCAACCCCCTGTTCGAGCGGCTCGGTCTGGCCACCCAGGGCAGCGAGCTGATGGCTGGCGGCAATATGGAAGGCAAGGAGGCCCGCTTCGGCATCAGCGCCACCTCCCTCTTCGTCACCGTCACCACCGCCGTCTCCTGCGGCGCCGTCAATGCCATGCACGATTCCCTCACGCCCCTGGGCGGCCTGGTGCCGATGTGGCTGATGCAGCTGGGCGAGGTGGTCTTCGGCGGCGTCGGTTCCGGCCTCTACGGCATGCTGGTGTTCGCCATCGTCGGCGTCTTCGTCGCCGGCCTGATGATCGGCCGCACCCCGGAATACCTGGGCAAGAAGATCGAGGCCTACGAGATGAAGATGGCCGCAGTGGCCATCCTCGCCACGCCCCTGGCGGTGCTCCTGGGCACGGCCCTGAGCCTGATGCTGGAGGCGGGTGCCGCGGGTGTCTTCAACCCCGGTGCCCACGGCTTCTCGGAAGTGCTGTACGCCTTCTCTTCCGCCGCCAACAACAACGGCAGCGCCTTCGCCGGCCTGGGCGCCAACACGCCCTACTACAACACCGCCCTGGGTCTGGCCATGCTCTTCGGCCGCTTCACCATCATCGCCGCGGTGCTGGCCATCGCCGGCTCCCTTGCCGCGAAGAAGCGCATTCCCCCGTCCGCCGGCACCCTGCCGACCCATACGCCCCTGTTCGTGGTGCTGCTGATCGGCACCGTGATCGTGGTCGGCGCCCTGACCTTCCTGCCTTCCCTGGCCCTGGGGCCGGTGGTGGAACACCTGCAGATGGTCGGCGTCCGCTAAGGAGTCCTCGATGAAAACAACAAGCCAATCCCTCTACGACCGGGCCCTGCTGCAAGAAGCCGCCTGGGAATCGGTCAAGCGCCTCTCCCCCCGCTACCAGGTGAAGAACCCGGTGATGTTCGTGGTCTGGCTGGGCAGCCTGCTCACCACCGGCCTCTGGCTCCAGGCCCTGGCCGGGGAAGGCGAGGCCCCCGCCGGCTTCATCCTGGCGATCACCCTGTGGCTGTGGTTCACCGTGCTCTTCGCCAACTTCGCCGAGGCCGTGGCCGAGGGCCGGGGCAAGGCCCAGGCCGCCGCCCTGAAGGGCCTGAAGAAGACCGTGTGGGCGAAGAAGCTGCGGGAAGCCCACGCCGGCGCCCCCTTCCACACCGTGCCCTCGGAAGACCTGCGCAAGGGCGACGTGGTGCTGGTCCAGGCCGGCGACGTCGTTCCCGGCGACGGCGAGGTGGTGGAAGGCGTGGCCTCGGTGGACGAATCGGCCATCACCGGCGAATCGGCCCCGGTGATCCGGGAGTCCGGCGGCGACTTCAGCGCCGTCACCGGCGGCACCCGGGTGCTCTCCGACTGGCTGGTGGTGAAGATCACCGTCAATCCGGGGGAGACCTTTCTCGACCGCATGATCGGCATGGTGGAAGGGGCCAGGCGGCAGAAGACGCCCAACGAGATCGCCCTGACCATCCTGCTGGTGGCCCTGACCCTGACCTTCCTCCTGGCCACGGCGACCCTGCTGCCCTTCTCCATCTACAGCGTCGGCGTCGCCGGCAGCGGCAGCCCGGTCACGGTGACGGTGCTGGTGGCCCTGCTGGTGTGCCTCATTCCCACCACCATCGGCGGCCTGCTCTCGGCCATCGGCGTCGCCGGCATGGGGCGGATGATGGAAAAGAACGTCATCGCCACCTCCGGCAAGGCGGTGGAAGCCGCCGGCGACGTGGATGTGCTGCTGCTGGACAAGACCGGCACCATCACCCTGGGCAACCGCCAGGCCGCCGCCTTCGCCCCCGCCGCCGGCGTCAGCGAGAAGGGGCTGGCCGAAGCGGCCCTGCTCGCCTCCCTCGCCGACGAAACGCCGGAGGGCCGCTCCATCGTCACCCTGGCCAAGGAGCGCCTGCACCAGCGGGGCCGGGACATCCACGCCGACGGCGCCAGCTTTGTGCACTTCACCGCCCAGACCCGCATGAGCGGCATCGACTGGCAGGGGCGCAGCATCCGCAAGGGCGCCGCCGATGCAGTCAAGGCCCACATCCTGGCCCTGGGCGGCGAATGGTCCGCCGCCGTGCAGCAGGCGGTGGACGACATCGCCCGCCGCGGCGCCACGCCCCTGGCGGTGGCCGAATCCAGCGCCGGCGCCGCCCGGGTGCTGGGGGTGGTGGAACTGAAGGACATCGTCAAGGGCGGCATCAAGGAGCGCTTCGCCGAACTGCGCCGCATGGGCATCAAGACGGTGATGATCACCGGCGACAACTCCCTCACCGCCGCCGCCATCGCCGCCGAGGCCGGGGTGGACGACTTCCTGGCCGAAGCCACGCCGGAGGCCAAGCTCAAGCTGATCCGCCAGCACCAGCAGGACGGCCGCCTGGTGGCCATGACCGGCGACGGCACCAACGACGCCCCGGCCCTGGCCCAGGCCGACGTGGCGGTGGCCATGAACAGCGGCACCCAGGCGGCCAAGGAGGCCGGCAACATGGTGGACCTGGATTCCAACCCCACCAAGCTGATCGAGATCGTGGAGACGGGCAAACAGATGCTGATGACCCGGGGCGCCCTCACCACCTTCTCCATCGCCAACGACGTGGCCAAGTACTTCGCCATCATCCCGGCCGCCTTCGCCGCCACCTATCCGGCCCTCGGCGTGCTCAACGTCATGGGCCTGGCGACGCCGGCCTCGGCCATCCTCTCGGCGGTGATCTTCAACGCCCTGGTGATCGTCGCCCTCATCCCCCTGGCCTTGAAGGGCGTGGCCTACCGGCCCCAGGGCGCCGCCGCCATCCTGCGCCGCAACCTGCTGGTCTACGGCCTGGGCGGCCTGGTGGTGCCCTTCGCCGGCATCAAGGCCATCGACCTCATGCTTGTCGGCCTGCATCTGGCCTAAGGAGACTTCCATGCTCAAGGAACTGCAACCCGCCCTGATCCTCCTGGCGCTGCTCAGCGCCCTCACCGGCGCCGCCTACCCGGCCCTGGTCACCGGCCTGGCCCAGGCCACCATGCCCGACCAGGCCAACGGCAGCCTGCTCAAGGAAAACGGCCAGGCCGTGGGCTCCCGCCTCATCGGTCAGCCCTTCTCCGACCCCCGCTACTTCTGGGGCCGCCCCTCCGCCACCGCCCCCATGCCCTACAACGGCGGCAGCTCCGGCGGCGCCAACCTGGGGCCCCTCAACCCGGCCCTGGAAGCGGCGGTACAGGAACGCATCGCTGCTCTCAAGGCGGCGGACCCGGGCCAGCAGGCCCCCATCCCGGTGGATCTGGTGACGGCCTCCGCCAGTGGCCTCGATCCCCACATCAGCCCCGCCGCCGCCCGCTGGCAGGCGCCCCGGGTGGCCCGCCTGCGCGGTCTGCCCGAAGCCCGGGTGCTGGCCCTGCTGGAGCGCCACACGGAAGGCCGCCAATGGGGCTTCCTGGGCGAGCCCCGGGTCAATGTCCTGGCCCTCAACCGGGCCCTGGACCAGGTGGCGCCCTGAGGCTCCGCCATGACCGGCCCGCTCCTGGACCTCTGCCACCTGCTGCTGGCGCTGCTGGCCATTTTCGCCCCCATCGCCCTGGCCGGCTGGCTGCTGGGACATCGTCCCCCGGCGCCTTCCTCCTCATCCCGAAACAGGAAAAACCCATGAACAACTCCAAGCACCTTGTACTTCTGCCCCTGCTTCTGCTTGCCGCCGGCGCCGCCCGGGCCGAGGCGGAGGCCGCCCCGGACCTTACCGTCAGCAGCAATCTCAACCTGGTCAGCGAATACCGTTTCCGCGGCATCGACCAGACCTGGGGCGGCCCTGCCCTCCAGGGCGGCGTGGACCTGGCACACCGCAACGGCCTCTATGCCGGCCTGTGGGCCTCCAACGTTTCCGGCAACTCCTACCCGGGCGGCAACCTGGAGGTGGACTACTACGCCGGCTACAACGGCAAGCTGGACGACGACTGGGGCTATACCGTCGGCGGCTACGGCTACTGGTATCCCGGTGCCAATGTGAACAAAGGGACCTGTCCCTCCGCCGCCTGGGCGGCCCCCTGTTCCCTGCCGGGGCAGAAATTCGACAACTTCGAGCTGAACGGCGGCTTCTCCTGGCGCTGGCTCAGCTACAAGCTGTCCGTCTCCCTCACGGACTACTTCGGCGCCAACACCAAGACCGGCTACAGCAGCGACACCAAGGGCAGCCTCTACCACGACCTGAGCGCCAACGTGCCCCTGGCCGAGGACATGACCCTCAACCTGCACCTGGGCCGCACCGACGTCAAAGCCACCTACGGTGGCATCAGCGCCGACTACACCGACTACCGCCTCGGCCTGACCAGGACCTTCAGCGGCGGCTGGAGCCTCTCCGGCGCCTGGGTCGGCGCCACCAACGACCGCTTCTACCGGCCTCCGGTAGGCGGCCTTTCCGCTGCCAATGGCGAAACCCGGGAGTTGAACAAGGACCGTCTCGTCCTCCAGGTGGGACGGTCCTTCTAACGGGTTCCGACAGCAGCTTCCACCTCCCCCGGGGAAGCTGTTTCTTGTGCCGGCCCAGGCTTCGCCCGGGCCGGTTTTTTTTGTTGCTGCCGGATTTGGGGGGCGATTCTTAACGCCATCTTGATACGGCTTCGGCTATTTTTGACCCCATTGCAACAGCCCCTTTTCTAATCTGTGGGCATCGGGTGCCGCGCCACCCTTCGTTCCCAGGTGTCCTATGAATGCCAATGTCTGTATCGGAATCCGTATCGACGGCGACCAGCTGCAACTGGCTGCCCGCCAGCAGGGCCGAGCCCTCGGCCAGGTTTCCTTCTCCCGCGACAGCGTCGGGCGTCGTGCCCTGGCCAGCTACCTGGCGGCCTGGGAGGCGCCGTTGCGGCTGGCGGTGGCGGCCGGTGCCGCCGGCATCGCCCTGGCCGTGGCCCTCGGCGACGGGCCGGGGCGGGAGGTCTATCTGGTGGCCGCCAGCATCGCCGACCAGCCGGCGGCCCTGGCCCGCTACGCCGAGCAGCGCCTGTGAGGGGACGGCCATGCCCATCCATATCTGCCCCGTCTGCGGCACCCGGCACCCGATCAACGCCGTCGAGCATCCCTTCGCCTACGGCCGCCAGCTGACCTGCGGCCCCCAGTGCAAACACCGCCTGCGCCAGCAGGTGCGGCAGCGCATCCTGGCCGAGCTGGCCCTGCGCGCTGCCGCCAAGGAATAAACTCCACCCATGTCCGATCCTCTGCAACGCCCCGATCCCGACGCCCTCCTGGCCCGCCTGGAGGCGGAGGAAATCCAGGCCCGCCGCGGCCGCCTGAAAATCTTCTTCGGCGCCAGCCCCGGCGTCGGCAAGACCTACGCCATGCTGGCCGCCGCCCGTACCCTGCAATCCCAGGGCGTGGACGTGGCGGTGGGGGTGGTGGAAACCCACGGCCGGCGGGAAACCGCCGAGCTGGTCCAGGGCCTGGAGCTGCTGCCTTCCCGGCAGGTCGAGCACCGGGGCCGCCGCCTGCAGGAATTCGACCTGGATGGCACCCTGCAGCGGGCGCCGGACCTGGTGCTGGTGGACGAGCTGGCCCACAGCAATGCCCCCGGCAGCCGCCACCCCAAGCGTTGGCAGGACGTGGAGGAACTCCTGGCAGCCGGCATCGACGTGTTCACCACGGTCAATGTGCAGCATTTGGAAAGCCTCAACGACGTGGTGGGCCGCATCACCGGCGCCCGGGTGTGGGAGACGGTGCCCGACCGCCTCTTCGATGCCGCCGACGAGGTGGTGCTGGTGGACCTGCCGCCGGAGGAACTGCTGACCCGGCTCAAGGCCGGCAAGGTGTACGTGCCCCAGCAGGCCGAGCGGGCCATGGCCAACTTCTTCCGCAAGGGCAATCTGCTGGCCCTGCGGGAACTGGCCCTGCGCCGCACCGCCGACCGGGTGGACGACGACGTGCGGGCCTACCGCCGCGACCAGTCGGTGAGCACCGTCTGGCCGACCCGGGAATCCCTGCTGGTGTGCATCGGTCCGGGCCCCGGCAGCGAGCGCCTGGTGCGCAGCGCCGCCCGCCTGGCGACCCAGCTGGAGGTGCCCTGGCACGCCCTCTATGTGGAGACGCCCCGCTACCAGCGGCTGCCCGAAGGGGAGCGGGGGCGGGTGCTGAAGAGCTTGCGCCTGGCCCAGGAGCTGGGGGCCGAGACGGCCAACCGGCCGGGCCAGGATGCCGCCGCGGCGGCCATCCAGTACGCCCGGGAACACAATCTGGGCAAGGTCCTGCTGGGCCGGGAACTGCCCGGGGACTGGCGCCGCTGGCTGCCCTGGCGCACTTCCCTGGCGCGGCGCCTGGCCCGCCAGGCGCCGGACCTGGACGTCATGCAGGTGGCCAGCGATGGGGTGGACGGGGAAGCGCCGCCGCTCCCGGACGGCCCGGCCCGGCCCGCCGCAGTCAATGTGCGGGGCTACGGCCTGGCGGCGGCGGCCGTGGCTGCCGTGACCCTGGTGGCGACGCCCCTGCACGGCGCCCTGGACCTGGCCAACATCGTCATGCTGTTCCTCCTGGCGGTGCTCTTCGCCGCGGTCAAGCTGGGGCGCAACCCGGCCATCCTGGCCGCCTTCCTCTCCGTCGCCGCCTTCGATTTCTTCTTCGTCTCGCCGCGCCTCTCCTTCGCCGTCAGCGATGTGCAGTACCTGCTGACCTTTTCCGTGATGCTGGCGGTGGCCCTCATCACCGCCCAGCTCACCGCCGGCCTGCGCTTCCAGGTGGACGTGGCCCAGAGCCGGGAGCGGCGCAGCGACGCCCTCTACGAGATGGCCCGGGAGCTGTCGGCGGCCCTCACCGTGGAGCAGATCGACGACATCACCCGGCGCTTCGTGCAGCAGGGCTTCCAGGCCCGGGCGCTCCTGCTGGTGCCCGGCCAGCAGGAGCGCCTGAGCCTGCCGGAAGGGCTGCCGGCCGACCTGCCGGTGGACCTGGGCATCGCCCAGTGGGCGGCGGACCACGGCGAGGCTGCCGGCCTGTCCACCGACACCCTGCCCTCGGCCCCCATGCGCTACCTGCCCCTGAAGGCGCCGATGCGCACCAGGGGCGTGCTGGCGGTGCTACCCCGGGAGCAGCCCTGGCTGCCCTCGCCGGAACAGGAGCGGCTGCTGGAGACCTGCGCCACCCTGGTGGCCATTGCCGTGGAACGGGTGCATTACATCGAGGTGGCCCAGGAAGCCCTGGTGCAGATGGAGTCGGAGCGCCTGCGCAACGGCCTGCTGGCGGCCCTCTCCCACGACCTGCGCACCCCCCTCACGGCCCTGGTGGGGCTGGCCGACTCCCTCAGCCTGGGCGGCGCCCTGCCGCCGGCCCAGGCCGAGCTGGCCCAGGCCATCCGGGGCGAGGCCATGCGCACCAGCGCCCTGGTGCATAATCTGCTGGACATGGCCCGGCTGCAGTCGGGCCAGGTGACCCTGAAGAAGGAGTGGCAGCCCCTGGAGGAAGTGGTGGGGGCGGCGCTCCAGGCCCGGGCCTCGGTTCTGGCCCAACACCGGGTGCGGGTGGACCTGCCCGCCGACCTGCCCCTGCTGGAGTTCGACGCCGTGCTGATGGAACGGGTGTTCTGCAATCTCATCGAAAATGCCGCCAAGTACACGCCGCCGGGCAGCCTCATCGAGATCGGCGCCCGCCGGGAGGCGGAGCGGGTGCTGGTGAGCGTCAGCGACAACGGGCCGGGCCTGCCGCCGGGCAAGGAGGCGGGCCTGTTCGAGAAATTCACCCGGGGCCAGGACGAGTCGGCCATTCCCGGCGTCGGCCTCGGCCTGGCCATCGTCCGCGCCATCGTCGATGCCCACAAGGGCAAGGTGTGGGCGGAGAACCGCAGTGACGGCCCCGGCGCCCGCTTCGTGTTCACTCTGCCCCTGGGCCAGCCCCCGGCCCTGCCGACGGAGCTGCTGTGAATCCCGCCGCCGGCCAGGAGCGCCTTGCCCCGGTGGTGGTGATCGTCGAGGACGAGCCCCAGATCCGCCGTTTCGTCCGCGCCGCCCTGGAGTCGGAGGGCTGCACCGTGTGGGAGGCGGACACCGCCGCCCGGGGCCTGATCGAGGCCGGCACCCGCAAGCCCGACCTGCTGGTGCTGGACCTGGGCCTGCCCGATGGCGACGGCGTCGATCTGATCCGGGACCTGCGCAACTGGTCCGGGGTGCCGGTGCTGGTGCTGTCGGCCCGCAGCGACGAGAGCGACAAGGTGGCGGCCCTGGATGCGGGCGGCGACGACTACCTGACCAAGCCCTTCGGCATTCCCGAACTGCTGGCCCGGGTGCGGGCCCTGCTGCGCCGCGCCGGCCGGGGCGGCGACATGCCGCCGGTGTTCGCCTTCGGCCCGGTGGAGGTGGATCTGGCCCGGCGCCAGGTCAGCCGCCATGGCGAGGCGGTGCATCTGACCCCCATCGAATACCGGCTGCTGAGCCAGCTGGTGGCCAACGCCGGCCGGGTCCTCACCCACCGCCAGCTGCTGCGGGAGGTGTGGGGCCCCAGCCATGTGGAGCACGCCCACTACCTGCGGGTGTACATGGCCGGCCTGCGGCGCAAGCTGGAGGACGACCCGGCCATGCCGCGGCACATCCTCACCGAATCCGGCGTCGGCTACCGGCTGGCGGTGTAATGGGGGCTTGGCCCGGGAACTAGAATTGACGCGCTTCTCCGCCGTACCTGCCTGGAGAGAGGCGTCCCTGCTGTCTCTCAGGCCTGCCGTCGCAGGCCCGCCACCGTGGCTCGGCAGTGCTGCTCGATGACCGCCAGCATGGCCTGCAGCTGGGCCGGCTCGTAATCGCTTTCCGACCAGCCCAGGCGTCGCTGCAGGGTGGTGCGGGCGGAGCCGAAGGCGACCATGGCGCCGATCAGGGCGTGGGCCAGCAGCAGGTTCTCGGGCGCTTCCTCCGGCTGGCCGGTGACCCGGGCCAGGAGCCGGCTGACCAGGGTGTGGCCGGGGCGGGTGAAGCGCTCGTAGAGCACGTCGAAGGCCGGCGTGGGGTGGAACTGCTCCCGGGTGAGGAAGATGAACCAGGCCAGGGGATGGCCGGGGACGAAGGAGGCGGCGGCCAGATCCCGCACCACCTGCACCAGCAGCTCGCCCGGGTCGGTGGCCGGGTCCTGCAGGCGTTGTTCCGCCTCCCGGGTCAGGCTCTGGATGCGGGGCCCCATCTCGGCGGCGATGAATTCGGCGACCGCCCGGTACACCCCTTCCTTGCCGCCGAAGTGGTAGGGAATGGCCGACTGGTTCACCCGGGCGGCGGCGGCCAGCATGCGGGTGGTGACGCCGTCGTAGCCGTGGCGGCCGAAGAGGGCCAGGCCGGCGGCCAGGAGCCGTTCCCGGGTGTCGTCGCTGTGCAGTTCGGGCAGTTCGGCCATGGCGCGTCCTACACCTGGGTCTGGGTCACCGACTTGCGGAAGCGGGCGTGGGCGATGAGGAAGAAGATGGCGCCGATGCCGGTGATGGCGAGGAACTCGGGCCACACCGTGTCGAGGCCGGCGCCCCGGTAGAGGATGGCCTGGGCCAGGCGCACGAAGTAGGTGATGGGGGCGCCGAGCATGATGTCGCTGACCACTTCCGGCATGCTCTCCCGGGGCGTGACGCCGCCGGAGAGCAGCTGCAGGGGCACGATGGTGAGGATGAAGAGCAGGCCGAACTGGGGCATGGAACGGGCGATGGTGCCGAGGAAAATGCCGATGGAGGCGGCCGAGAAGAGGTAGAGGGCGGCGCCGCAGAGGAACAGGGGCACGGAGCCGGCGATGGGCACCTGCATGATGGCCTGGATCACGGCGATGAGGCCGACGCTGGCGGCCAGCAGCACGGCGGCACCGCTGGCCCAGACCTTGGCCATCATGATCTCGAAGGGGGTCAGGGGCATCACCAGCAGGTGTTCCAGGGTGCCGTGCTCCCGCTCCCGGATGAAGGCGGCCCCCACCAGGATGATGGTCAGCATGTTGATGTTGTTGATCACCTCCATGACGCCGCCGAACCAGAAGCCGGTGAGATTGGGGTTGAAGCGCACCCGGGTGGTGAGGCGGATCGGCGGGGCGCTGCTGTCCCGTTTGCCGGTGAGGTATTCGTTGAGTTCCCCGGCGACGATGCTCTGGATGTAGCTGGCGCCGATGAAGGACTGGCTCATCACCGTGGCGTCGATGTTCAGCTGCAGGGTCGGGCGCCGGCCTTCCTTCAGGTCCCGCTGGAAATTGGCGGGGATGACCAGGGAAAAGGAATAGCGGCCCTGGTCCAGGGCCCGGTCCATCTGGGCCATGGAAATGAGGTCCGGCGTCTTGAAGTAGGGCGGCGTCAGGGCGCCGATGAGGCGGGCGGAAAGGGGCGAACGGTCCTCGTCCACCACCGCCACCGGGGCGTTGCGCAGTTCCTGGGAGACGCCCTTGGCGGCGCTGTAGATGCCGCCGGTGAAGGCCCACACGATCAGCACCAGCAACACCTTGTCGGCCCACAGGCTGCGCAGCTCCTTGAGCCCCAGGCGGAAGATGTTGGCCAGCGTGCCGTGGCGGTCCATGGTCGTTTCCTATTTCTCCTGCTTGGGCAGCAGGGCCAGGGAAATGAGGGTTAGCACCGGAATGAAGCAGGCCAGGGCGAGGAACTGCTGTCCCAGGTCGGCAAAGCCCAGGGCCTTGGTGAACACGCCGCGGCTGATGACCAGGAAGTAGGTGGCGGGGAAGAACTGGCCGATCCTGTAGGCGCCGCCCACCAGGGAGGCCACCGGGGTGGTGAGGCCGGAGAACTGCACCGTCGGCAGCATGGTCAGGATGGCGGTGCCGAAGAGGGCGGCGATCTGGGTCTTGGTGAAGGTGGAAATGAGCAGGCCCAGGCCGGTGGTGCACACCACGTAGAGCAGGGCGCCGCAGGCCAGGGCGAGGAAGCTGCCCTTGATCGGTACGCCGAAGACCAGCACCGCCTGCAGGGCCAGGGCGAAGAAGCTGAGCATGGACACCACCACGTAGGGCAGCTGCTTGCCGATGAGGAATTCGAGGCGGCTAACCGGGGTCACGTAGAGGTTGGTGATGGAGCCCAGCTCCTTTTCCCGCACCACGCCCAGGGCCATGAGGATGGCCGGGATGAACACCAGCAGCAGGGGGATCACCGCCGGCACCATGGCGTAGATGCTGCGGAAGTCCTGGTTGTAGCGGTAGCGCAGGGCCACGTCGGTCCAGGTCAGGGTGGGGGCGGTGCCGGTGGCCTCGGTCACCAGCTTGACGATGTACTGCTGGTGCAGGCCCTGGACGTAGCCCCGGGTGGTTTCGCCCCGGTAGGGCATGGCCCCGTCCACCCAGGCCCCCACTTCCGGCGAGCGGCCCTGGTGCAGGTCCCGGCCGAAATTGGGGGGGATTTCCAGGGCCACCGTCAGTTCCCCATCGCGCATGCGCCGCTCCAGCTCGGCGCTGTCGGCGATGGGCGGCTGCTGCAGGAAGTAGCGGGAGCCGGCGATGTTGTCGATGTAGTCCCGGGACTCGGGGGATTGGTCCCGGTCCAGCACGGCGAAGCGCAGGCCTTCCACATCCATGGAAATGCCGTAGCCGAGCACGAACATCAGCAGCACCGAGCCGAGCAGGGCGAAGGTGAGGCGGATGGTGTCGCGGCGCAGCTCCAGGGCCTCCCGGTAGGCGTAGCCGAGCAGGCGGCGCAGGCTGAAGGCCTTGTGCCGGTGGGGCGCCCGCGCCGCTGCCGTCGGCGCGGGCTGGGCGTCGGCGGGCGTCGGGTTCTGGGGCTGGGGC
>NZ_JBXAST010000009.1:0-83330 GCF_058809645.1 Azospira sp. MPR-E4
CTCCCATCCCCGGCATGGCCGGCCCGCTGCCGCGGGCACTCCCCTTGTAGGGTTTACCTGACCCCCGAATCAGGCTTGCCCTAAGTCACATTCCGCCGTTGCCGACGGCGGCGCTTTGGCGTCTGGCGTGAAATACACCCATCGCAGCACGCCACGGACAAGCGCCATGAAAATCCTCATCGTCGAAGACTCGAAGCTGGTCAGCGAACGGCTGCGCCTGGCATTCGCCGACCTGCCCCGGGTGGAAACGGTGGTCACCGATCGCATCGACATCGGCCTGCGCCATTTCCGCCTGTTCCGCCCCGAACTGCTGATCCTGGACATCGAGGTGGCCGACGGCAGCGGCATGTCCCTGCTGGGCAAGGTGAAGCTGGAAGCGCCGGCCACCATCGTCGCCATCTTCACCAACCATCCCGGCTTCCGCCGCCGCTGCGCCGCGGCCGGCGCCGATTTCTTCTTCGACAAGTCCTCCGACTTCGAACCCCTGGCCAGTACGGTGCGCCACCTGGCGGAGGCCCGGCAATGAGCGCCCCCACCACCTGGACCCCGCTCGGCCTGGGACTGGCCGGCGCCGCCTGGTCCCTGGGCCAGGGCGGCAGCACGGCCGGCGGCATCGGCGGCGCCCTGCTGCTGGCGATCGCCGGGGCAGCCGGCGCCTGGTACGGCCGGCAGCACAGCCGCCTGCTGCAGGAACGGCTGGCCGCAGCCCTGGCGGCCGGCGCCCGGGGCGAGGCGGAGGAGCGCCAGCGCCAGGCGGGATTGACCGCCCAGGTGCACAGCATCGAAGGCCACATCCTGCCCATCTGGCGCAAGCAGCTGACCCTGGTCGGCGAGCAGACGGAAACGGCCATCGCCGCCCTCTCCTCCCGCTTCGCCGGAATCGTGGACGGCCTGGAGGCCAGCGCCCGGGCCTCCGACGCCTCGGTGGGAGGCAACCTGCTGCAGACCCTGGAGCACAGCCGCCGGGAACTGGACGCCCTGCTCGCCACCCTGGCCGGGCTGCTGGCCAACAAGCGCCGCATGCTGGAAGAGATCGGCCGCCTCGCCGCCTTCACCGACGAACTGGATGCCATGGCCCAGGGGGTCGGCCGCATCGCCGGCCAGACCAACCTGCTGGCCCTCAACGCCGCCATCGAGGCGGCCCGGGCCGGGGACGCGGGACGCGGCTTCGCCGTGGTCGCCGACGCGGTGCGGGAGCTTTCCAACGAATCGGCCGGCACCGGCCGGCGCATCGCCGACAAGGTGCAGCTGGTCAACGAGGCCATCCACGGCGCCCTGCAGGCGGCGGACCAGGGCGCCCTGGCCGACGAGCAGGCCCTGGGCCAGGCCCAGCAATCGGTGGCGGGAATCCTCGAAGGTTTCCAGCGCGTCACCGGCGACCTGGCGGACACCGCCAACACCCTGCGCCGGCAGCACCAGGGCATCCAGCAGGAAGTGGCCGAATCCCTGGTCTCCCTCCAGTTCCAGGACCGCATCGGCCAGATGCTGGGCCACGTCCGCCAGGACATGGAAAGGCTGGAGCAGCACCTGGCCACCGGGCCGGAACACCTGGACGCCCAGGATTGGCTGGACAACCTGGCCAGCACCTACACCACGGCCGAGCAGCACGCCGTGCATGGCGGCAAGAGCAGCCAGGCACCGGCCGACTCCGACATCACCTTCTTTTAGGACCGCCCCCATGGCAAAGACAATTCTCATCGTCGACGACTCCGCCTCCCTGCGCCAGGTCGTCAGCATTGCCCTCAAGGGCGCCGGCTACGAAACCCTGGAAGCCTGCGACGGCCAGGATGGCCTGAACAAGCTCAAGGGCCAGAAGGTGCACCTCATCATCAGCGACGTGAACATGCCGGTGATGGACGGCATCACCTTCGTCACCGAGCTGAAGAAGCTGCCGGAACACCGCTTCACCCCGGTCATCATGCTCACCACCGAAGCCGGCGACAGCATGAAGCAGCGGGGTCAGGCGGCGGGGGCCAAGGCCTGGGTGGTGAAGCCCTTCCAGCCGGCCCAGATGCTCACCGCCGTGACCAAGCTGGTCATGCCCTGAGGAGCGCGCCATGGAGATGAAGACCCATTCCGCCGACGGCGTCATGCACCTTGCCCTGCAGGGCGAATTCACCATCTACGACGCCGGCATCAAGGACGAGCTGCTGGCCCTGTGCGCCGGCCCCCGGGTGGAGATCGACCTGAGCCAGGTCAATGAGATCGACAGCGTCGGCGTCCAGCTCCTGCTGCTGGTCCTGCGCCAGGCCCAGATGCAGCAGCGCAGCCTGCGCCTGGTGGCCCTGCACCCGGCCGTCAACACCATGTTCGAGCTGTACGACCTGCACCAGACCTTCGGTCTCGACAACAACGGGGAGCTGCCGTCGTGAGTACCGATGACGTCCTGCAGACCTTTGTCGCCGAAGCCCGGGAACTGCTGCTGGGCATGGAGGATTCCCTGCTGGCCCTGGAACGGGACCCGCGGGACGGGGAGGCCATCTCCGCCACCTTCCGCGCCATCCACACCATCAAGGGCTCGGCCGGGCTGTTCAGCCTGGACCAGCTGGTGGCCTTCGCCCACGTGGCGGAAACCCTGCTCGACCTGGTGCGGGACGGCCGCGTCGCGGTGGACGGGGACCTCATCGCCCTGCTCCTGGAGTGCAGCGACTACCTGGGCTTCCTCATCAACCAGATCGCCGGCGACGAGGTGGCCGACGCCGCCGCCCAGGAAGCCCGCAGGCCCGCCCTGCTGGCCCGTCTCCAGGCATGCATCGCCAGCAGCGGCGCCCCTTCTGCCTCCCAGGCCGAGAGCCCCCGGCAGGCCTCGCCGAGCGCAGTGCCGGCCGCCGGCGAGGTGGCGGACCCGGTGCATAACGATGCCTGGCACATCTCCCTGCGCTTCGGCCCCGAAGTCCTGAAGAACGGCATGGACCCGGCCTCCTTCCTGCGCTATCTCGGCACCCTGGGGGAAATCGCTCACATCACCACCCTGTGGCAGCAGATGCCGGCGCCGGAAGCCATGGACGCGGAAAGCTGCTACCTGGGCTTCGAGCTGGATTTCCGCAGCGAGGCCAGCCGGGAAGCCATCGACAGCACCTTCGACTTCGTCCGGGACGACTGCCGCATCACCCTCCTGCCGCCCCGCAGTTCCATCGACGACTACCTCAAGCTCATCGCCGAAGCGCCGGAAGGGCTGGAGCGCCTGGGCGAGATCCTGGTGGCCAGCGGCGCCCTCAGCCAGGCCGAGCTGGAACGGGCCCTGGAACGGCAGCGTCAGGCCGCCCCGCCGGCCCTGGGAGAGATGCTGATCCAGGAAGACGGCATTCCCGCCCCCGTGGTCCAGGCCGCCCTGGAAAAGCAGGCGAAAGGCCGGGAGAACCGCTCCGCCGCCACCCGCTTCATCCGCGTCGATGCGGAAAAGCTGGAGGACCTGATCAACCAGGTGGGGGAACTGGTCATCGCCGGCGCCTCCGCCACCCTGCTCTCCCAGCGCAACGGCGATACCGCCCTGATCGAGGCCATGGCCCAGGTGGGACGCCACGTGGAGGAGATCCGGGACCGGGCCCTGTCCCTGCGCATGGTGGAGATCGGCGAGTCCTTCAACCGCTTCCCCCGGGTGGTTCGGGACGTTTCCCGGGAACTGGGCAAGGACATCGAACTGGTCATCACCGGCGCCGAAACCGAGCTGGACAAGACCGTGGTGGAGAAGATCGGCGACCCCCTCATGCATCTGGTGCGCAACTCCATGGACCACGGCATCGAATCCATCGAAGAGCGCCTGGCCCGGGGCAAGCCGGCCCAGGGCCGCCTCAGCCTCCACGCCTACCACGAGTCCGGCAGCATCGTCATCGAGGTGGCCGACGACGGCGGCGGCCTGAAGCGGGACAAGATCCTGGCCAAGGCCATGGACCGGGGCCTGGTGGCGCCGGGCCAGGCCCTCACCGACCGGGACGTCTTCAACCTCATTTTCGAGCCCGGCTTTTCCACCGCCGAGCAGGTCACCAACCTCTCCGGCCGCGGCGTCGGCATGGACGTGGTCCGCCGCAACATCAGCGCCCTGCGCGGCAGCATCGACATCGAGAGCCAGGAGGGCGTGGGCACCACCATGCGCATCCGCCTGCCCCTGACCCTGGCCATCATCGACGGCTTCCTCATCCAGGTGGCGGACAGCGCCTTCGTCCTGCCCCTGGACCTGGTGCAGGAATGCATGGAACTGCCCGACGGGGAGCGCCTGCAGAGCCGGGGCCAGAGCAGCCACTACCTGGACCTGCGCGGCGAGGCCCTGCCCTGCCTGCGCCTGCGCAACCTGCTCAACCTGGAAGGGGAAAGCAGCCAGCGGGAGAACGTGGTCATCGTGCAGTACGGCAACCGCCGGGCCGGCCTGGTGGTGGACCGCCTGCTGGGCGAGTTCCAGACCGTGATCAAGCCTCTCGGCCAGATCTTCCGCCACCTGCGCGGCTTCTCCGGTTCCACCATCCTCGGCACCGGCGAGGTGGCCCTCATTCTCGACGTACCCACCCTGGTGCACGACGCCAGCGACAAGGAAGCCCGGGAGCTGGGCGAGAAGTGCACCACCGCCAACCAACGTTTAAGCAGCAGCGAGCAGGTCGATTAGATCCCGCCCGCCCGGCAACACACCTTAACCGACCGATTTCTTCGTACGAAGGAGCTTGAAATGACTCTCAAACAACGCCTCTACCTGCTCATCTGCAGCGCCGCCCTGGGCCTGGCCATCCTCGCCGGACTCGCGACCTACCAGATCGAACGGGTGTTCACCATCACCAATTTCTCCAACATCAATGCCCTGCCTTCGGTGCAGGTGCTGCAGGAGGCCTACGTGCCCCTGGCCAGTGTGCGGGCCCAGGTATGGCAGCACATCACCCTGGAAGACAAGGGGCGAATGGCCGAGATCGAGACCCGCATCAACGCCAACATGGCCAAACTCGACGAAGCGCTGAAACGCTACGAGGGGCTGATTGCCGACGACAAGGACCGGCAATTGCTGCGCGAAGACCGGGAGGCGCTTGAAGGCTACCGCCAGGTGCGGGAGCAGACCATGGCCCTCTCCCGGGAGAACCGCATGGCCCAGGCACGGGATTATCTCCTGGCCAACCAATCCGCCTTCAACCGTATCAACGACGCTTTCCTCGCTCACCTGCAATACAACCTGGACCTGGGCAACCAGTCAGCCAAGGAAGCGGAGAAGGTAAGTTCTGCCGCGGTATGGCAGTCCGCTGCGCTTAGCATCGCCACCCTGGTACTGGTGGTGGGTCTGGGGATTCTCATCATGCGCTCGGTCTCCCGCCAGCTTGGTGCCGACCCCGCCGTGGTGGCCGTCTGCGTCAATCGGGTGGCCCAGGGCGACCTGTCCCAGGAAATCGCCCTGGATGGCGTGGCCAAGGAAGCGCTGCTGGCCAACGTGGCCCGCATGCAGGACACCATCCGCACGTTGATCAACGACATGAATCACATGAGCCGCGAACACGAACTGGGCGACATCGACGTGGTCGTTCCCACCGACAAGTACCAGGGCGGCTTCCGCGCCGTGGCCGAAGGTGTCAATGGCATGGTGGCGGGGCACATCGCTGTGAAGAAAAAGGCCATGGCCTGCGTCGGAGAATTCGGCCGGGGCAATTTCGAGGCGCCGCTGGAACGCTTCCCGGGTAAGAAGGCTTTCATCAACGACACCATCGAGCAGGTGCGCGCCAACCTCAAGGCCCTCATCGAGGACACCTCCACCCTGGCCACCGCCGCCCTCCAGGGCCGCCTGGAAACCCGCGCCAATGCTGAACGCCACACCGGCGACTTCCGCCGCATCGTGGTCGGCATCAACGACACCCTGGATGCCATCGTCACCCCGCTCAACGAAGCCATGCGGGTACTGCAGTCGGTGGAGCAGGGCGACCTGACCCAGAGCATCAATGGCAACTACCACGGCAAGCTGCAGGACCTGAAGGACTGCGTCAATAGCATGGTGGGCCGCCTCAGCACCGTGGTCGCCGAAGTGCGCACCGCTGCCGACGCCCTCAGCAACGCCAGCGAGCAGATCTCCGGCACCTCCCAGGCCCTCTCTTCCGCCGCTTCCCAGCAGTCCTCCAGCGTCGAGGAGACCAGCGCCTCCATGGAACAGATGAGCAGCTCCATCAACCAGAACACGGAGAACGCCAGCGTCACCGACGGCATCGCCAGCAAGGCCTCCACCCAGGCGGTGGACGGCGGCAAGGCCGTCACCGATACCGTGGCCGCCATGAAGTCCATCGCCGCCAAGATCGGCATCATCGACGACATCGCCTACCAGACCAACCTGCTGGCCCTCAACGCCGCCATCGAGGCGGCCCGGGCCGGGGACCACGGCAAGGGCTTCGCCGTGGTTGCCGCCGAAGTGCGCAAGCTGGCCGAACGCAGCCAGGTGGCGGCCCAGGAAATCGGCCAGGTGGCGGGCAACAGCGTCTCCCTGGCGGAACACGCCGGCAAGCTGCTGGACGAGATCGTCCCCTCCATCAAGAAGACCTCCGACCTGGTGCAGGAAATCACCGCGGCCTCCAAGGAACAGGCCCTGGGCGTCGGCCAGATCAACAGCGCCATGTCCCAGCTGACCCAGACCACCCAGCAGAATGCGGCTTCCTCCGAGGAGCTGGCCGCCACGGCCGAGGAAATGACCGGCCAGGCCGAGCAGTTGCAGCAGCTGATGGGCTTCTTCAACACCGGTCACGGCACCACCCAGCGCAACGTGCAGTTACGTGGCACCAAGAAGTCCGGCCAGGCACCGCGCCAGGCATCCCGGCAGGAAAGCTGGGAAAGCGCTTCTGCCGAAGTGGAAGCTGGCGGCGACTTCGTCCAGTTCTAAGGAGAATGGCCATGAACGCACCAGTCACCGCCGCTCCCGAGAGGGAGTCGGAAGCCCGCACCCAGTGCCTCACCTTCCAGCTGGGCAATGAGCTGTTCGCCGTGGGCATCCTCAACGTCCGGGAAATCATCGAGTACGGCCACCTGACGGTGGTGCCGATGATGCCCGACTCGGTCCGCGGCGTGATCAACCTCCGCGGCGCCGTGGTTCCGGTGATCGACCTGCGCCGCCGCTTCGGCCACGCACCGACCGTGGTCGGGCGGCGCACCTGCATCGTCATCGTCGAGACCCCCACCGCCGAGGAAACCCAGGTGGTGGGCATCATGGTGGATGCGGTGAACGAGGTCCTGGACATCCCGGACACCCAGATCGAACCGCCGCCGGCCTTCGGCACCCACCTGCGCACCGACTTCATCCGGGGCATGGCCAAAATGGACAAGGGTTTCATCCTGGTCCTGGATCTCAACCACGTGCTGGCCGAGGACGATTTTCACGCGCTGGTCCAGGACAGCGAATGCGCCGCGGCCTGAGCAGGGAGGAACTCCATGGAACCGGACCACAACCCCGCCGGGGATTCGCAGCAGCAACAGGTGCTGGCCGCCTTCGCCCGCTGGAGCCGTACCTACGAGCTGATCCTGCACTCGGCCAGTGAAGGCATCTTCAGCCTGGATACCAACGGCTGCATCACCTTCGCCAACCCGGCTGCCTCGCGCCTGCTGGGCTGGCCGGTGGAGGACATGCTGACCCGGCCGGTGGCCGCCGTGCTCTATGGCGACAAACCCAATCCCCTGGCGGGGGAGGCGGAGTTCCAGCACCGCCGCCAGGTGTTCCTGCAGCGGGACGGTTCCAGCATCGTCGTCGAGTGCAACCAGGCCCTGATCCTGGAGGAGGACCAGACGGTCGGCGCCGTCCTCATGTTCAACGACATCAGCGAGCGGGAACGGGCCGAACGGGCCCTGCAGGACACCCTGACCTCCCTGGAACAGACCAATCGCCGCCTGACCCAGACCCACGACCAGCTGCTCCATGCCGAAAAGCTGGCCGCCATCGGCCAGCTGGCCGCCGGCGTGGCCCACGAGATCAACACGCCCCTCGGCTACATCCAGAGCAACCTGGGCGCCATGGCCCGGCACCTGGAGGACCTGCTGACCCTGGTGGACGCCTACGAGAGCGCCGCCGCCGGCCAGCAACCGCCCGGCCGGGAGCGCATCGACCTGGACTTCCTGCGCCAGGACGCCCCCCAGGTACTGGCCGAAACCCGCCAGGGCATTTCCCGGGTGAGCACGGTGGTACGCCATCTCCTGGAGTTCTCCAGCACCTGCGCCAGCGGCGAATGGCGCCAGGCCGACCTGGAAGCCATCTGCCGCACGGCGGCGGAACGGGCCTGCCAGAAACGCCACAACTTCCGCCTGGAACAGCGCTACGACGCCCTGCCGCCGCTGCACTGCCTGCCGGAACGGCTGCAGCAGGCCCTGGAAAACCTCATCGACAATGCCCTGCTGGCCATCCCGGCCGAGGGCATGGTGCGCCTGCACGGCAGCTGCCCCGACGGCCGCCAGATCTGCCTGACAGTGGAGGACAACGGCTGCGGCATCGCGCCGCAGCATCTGGAAAGCATCTTCAACCCCTTCTTCACCACCCGGCCGGTGGGTTCCGGCGAAGGCATGGGACTCTCCGTCGCCGATACCGTCGCCCGTCTCCACGGCGGCAACATCGAGGTGGAAAGCAGCCCGGGCCTGGGCAGCCGCTTCACCCTCCACCTGCCACTTCAAAACAACCTTCCTCAGGCGAAGGCAGCCGAATGATCAATCCTGGCCGTTGGTGCAACTTGAATGCAAGCGAATCGCCTCGTAATCAGTGGGGATGAGAGCAAGTCAACGCCAAAACATACCAAAGTCATATTGCAATAATCCGGCGACAGACTATTGTTTTCCAACTGCCGTCTGCCCGCTTCTCAACCGCTCAGACGGCGGGTCGCCGGACTTCCCTGGATTGCCTTCATCATGGCGCCCCCAGCCTCCGGCCTGTGCAAGATCACCAAGGAGGCAAGCATGAGCAAGACCAACTACATCATCAGGAACAATCCCAACAACGGCCCGCTGGAAGCATTCACCATCGGCCCCAATGCCGAACTCTGGCATTCGTGGCAGTCGCCCACCGGCCCCGGCGGCTGGAGCGGCTGGTCCAGCCTGGGCCGCCCAGCCGGCGTCTTCATCAGCCAGCTGGAGGTGATCGGCAACGCCAGGGACAGCGGCCCCTTGGAAGCCTTCGCCGCGGGCTCCGACGGGGCCCTCTGGCATATCTGGCAGGGCGGCGGCCAGAAGGACAACTGGAGCAACTGGGAATCCCTCGGCGCCCCCGGCCCCAAAGCCCTGATCACCTCGGTGGAAGTGGTGGAAAATGCCGGCAAGGGCACCCTGGAAGCCTTTTCCATCGCCACCGATGGCGCCCTCTGGCACAACTGGCAATCCCCCAGTGGCCCGGGCGGGTGGAATGGCTGGTCGTCCCTAGGACAACCGCCGGGCGGCATTGCCATCGGCCAACTGCTGGTGGCCGAGAACGCCGGCACCAGCGGTCCCCTGGAAGCCTTCGCCCTGGGTTCGGACCGGGCCCTGTGGCACATCTGGCAGGGTGGCGGCCAGAAGGACAACTGGAGCAACTGGGAATCCCTCGGCGTGCCCTGACCTGGACGGGCACCGTTCCCACACCGGCGTGCCGGTTGCAATGAAAAAGCCCGGAATCCGTTGAGGATTCCGGGCTTTTCTTCAGCGCAAGAGACTGGACGGCTTTTAGAAGGGAATGTCGTCGTCCATGTCGTCGAAAGACGGGGCCTTCTTCTTCGGCGCAGAGGCAGCGGGGGCGGAGGAACGGGGGCTGAAATCGCCGCCGCCGAAGTCGTCGCCGCCGCCGTAGGAGGCACCGCTGCCGCCACCTTGGCCGCCCTGGCCGCCACGGCCGCCGAGCATCTGCATTTCGGTGGCTTCGATTTCGGTGGTGTAGCGTTCCTGGCCGTCCTTGTCCTGCCACTTGCGGGTACGGATGCGGCCTTCGATATAGACGGAAGAACCCTTCTTCAGGTACTGGCCGACGATCTCAGCCAGCTTGCGGAAGAACACCACCCGGTGCCATTCGGTGGCTTCACGCTTCTCGCCGGAATTGCGGTCTTTCCAGGTTTCGGTGGTAGCCAGGCGGACAGTGGCCACAGCGTCACCGTTGGGCATGTAACGGGTTTCCGGATCGGCCCCCAGATTGCCCAAAAGAATCACTTTATTGACTGCAGCCATCGATGTTTCCCCAATAGTAAAAAATGTTGAATTCAGGCCGGGCGCTGCTGGGCGCGGACCGGCGGCTTCATGGTCAGCCCCAGGGCCAGCCAGACGAGACTCAGGATTCCGGTACACCACCACACCGCATCGCCCCCCAGACGTTGCGCCAGCATACCGCCGACGGCGCCGCCAAGGAACAACCCGAGAGACTGGGTCGTATTATAAATGCCAAGTGCCGCTCCCTTGGCTTCCACCGGTGCGATACGGGAAATCAGGGAAGGCTGGGTCGCTTCCAGGATATTGAAGGCGACGAAAAAGGCGGTCAACAGCAGGGCCAGGGGCCACAGGCCCTGGCCGAAGAGGCCGAAACCGGCCTGCACCAGGAGCAACAGGACCACGGCGCCGTTAAAGACCATTTTCATGCGGCCGTACTTCTCCGCCGCGATCACCGCCGGCACCATGAAGGCGAAGGAAACCAGCACGGCAGGCAGATACACCTTCCAGTGCTCGGCCAGGGGCAGGTCGCCGGTCTTGACCAGGGCGGCGGGGATCAGCACCCACATGGCGGTCTGGGTCAGGTGCAGGACGAAAACGCCGAAGTTGAGACGCAGCAGCTGGGGATGGAACAGCACGTCGGCAAAGCGGGTACGGCCGCCATCCACCAGCACCTTGGGCGCCGGCGGTACCACCTTGTACAGGGCGACGATGGCCAGCAGGGCCAGCCCCCCGGTGAGAGCGAAGATGCCGGCCATGCCGATGGCGGCGTAGAGCAGGGGGGCCGCCACCAGGGAGAGGGCGAAGACCAGGCCGATGGAGGAGCCGATCATGGCCATCACCTTGGTGCGGTGCTGCTCCCGGGTGAGGTCGGCGGCCAGGGCGGTGACGGCGGCGGAAATGGCGCCGGCCCCCTGCAACACCCGGCCGGCGATGATCATGGGCAGGTCGTCGGCGGCGGCCGCGATGAAGCTGCCCAGGGCGAACAACAGCAGGCCGAAGACGATCACCGGCTTGCGCCCGAAACGGTCCGAGGCGATGCCGTAGGGAATCTGGAACAGGGCCTGGGTGGCCCCGTAGATGCCGATGGCCAGGCCCACCAGCAGGCCATTGTCGCCACTGGGCAGGGTGTGGGCGTAGACGGCGAAGACCGGCAGGATGAGGAACAGGCCCAGCATGCGCAGGGCAAAGATGGAGGCCAGGCTGGCGCCGGCGCGGCGTTCCTCGGGGGTCATGGCATCGCCGGCGGGAGCGGCAGCGGTCAGGGGCTTGGCGGACACAGGGAGCAGGTAGGGATGGGGGGAAGAAGCAGGGGCGAATCTTAGCAGGTTTGCCCGGCGCCACGAAAAGCACCGCAGCCCCACGGAGCCACCGCCGGCCCATTCGTTCGGATTTCCGAACGCCATACCCGACCCTTGTCCGGAAAGCCGAACAACGCCCCCCACAACGACGGTCAAAACCCCATAAAAAACAAGCCACTAAAAACCCGACTCGGACCCCTCCCGATGGCACGGCCCGTGCTGAAGAACAGGGACCGCCGCCGAGCGGGCACATCAGAACAGAGGAGACACCATGAACCAGCCACACCGCGTCGAACACGACCTGCTGGGCGACCGCAAGGTCCCGGCCGAGGCCTATTACGGCGTCCATACCCTGCGGGCGGTGGAAAACTTCCCCATCACCGGCACCCCCATCTCCATCTACCCGGACCTGATCCGGGCCCTGGCCCAGATCAAGCTCGCCGCCGCCAAGGCCAACGAGCAACTGGGCCTGCTGGAAGCCCCCCTGGCCCAGGCCATCGTCGCCGCCTGCCAGGAGGTGATCGCCGGCAAGCTGCACGAACAGTTCGTGGTGGACGTCATCCAGGGTGGCGCCGGCACCTCCACCAACATGAACGCCAACGAGGTCATCGCCAACCGGGCCCTGGAAATCATGGGCCATGCCAAGGGCGAGTACCAGCACCTGCACCCCAACCAGCACGTGAACATGAGCCAGTCCACCAACGACGTGTACCCGTCGGCGCTGAAGCTGGCCACCTACGTCGGCATCTTCCGCCTGGTGGACGCCCTGGCCTACCTGCGCCGCACCTTCGAGCGCAAGGCCGAGGAGTTCAAGGACGTGCTGAAAATGGGCCGCACCCAGCTGCAGGATGCGGTGCCCATGACCCTGGGCCAGGAATTCTCCACCTACGCCGTGATGCTGGGCGAAGACGAGGAACGGCTGAAGGAAGCCGCCCTCCTGATCCGGGAAATCAACCTGGGGGCCACCGCCATCGGCACCGGCATCAATGCCCACCCGGACTACGCCCCCCTGGTCTGCCGCCTGCTGGCCGAGACCAGCGGCGTGCCGGTCATCACCGCCCCCAACCTGGTGGAAGCGACCCAGGACTGCGGCTCCTTCGTGCAGCTTTCCGGCGTCCTGAAGCGGGTGGCGGTGAAACTGTCCAAGACCTGCAACGACCTGCGCCTGCTCTCCTCCGGCCCCCGCGCCGGCTTCGGCGAGATCAACCTGCCGCCGCGCCAGGCCGGCTCCTCCATCATGCCGGGCAAGGTCAATCCGGTGATCCCGGAAGTGGTGAACCAGATCGCCTTCGAGGTCATCGGCAACGACCAGACCGTCACCTTCGCCGCCGAGGCGGGCCAGCTCCAGCTCAACGCCTTCGAACCCATCATCGCCCACAGCCTGTTCAAGAGCGTCAATCACCTGCGTCAGGGCTGTCTGACCCTGGCCGACCGCTGCGTGGACGGCATCACCGCCAACCGGGATGCCCTGCGGGCTCGGGTGGAGAACTCCATCGGCATCGTCACCGCGCTGAACCCCTACATCGGCTACGCCGCAGCCACCTCGGTGGCTGCCGAAGCCCTGGAATCGGGCAAGGGCGTGGCCGAGATCGTGCTGGCCCGGGGCCTCATGAGCCGGGCCGAGCTGGACGATGTGCTGCGCCCCGAAGTGCTGACCCAACCCCGCGCCCTGCCCCACCGCCAGGGCTGAAACCGTTTGCGCCGGCAGCCCGCTGCCGGCCCCTTTTTTTTCTGATTTTTACTGATCTTGACCGCCGCCCCCGCGGCAACGGAGCCCTTCGATGAAAATGAACAAGCTCACCACCTGGATCGTCCTGGCCATGCTGGCCGGGGTCGGCGTCGGCTATGCCTGCAACACCATGGCCCCCGACGCCGCCAGCGCCAAGGAAATTGCCGGCTATTTCAGCATCCTCACCGACATTTTCCTGCGCCTGATCAAGATGATCATCGCCCCCCTCATCTTCGCCACCCTGGTGGCGGGCCTGGCCAACATGGGCGACGCCAAGGCTGTCGGCCGCGTCGGCGGCCGCGCCCTGGGCTGGTTCATCTGCGCCTCCTTCTGTTCCCTCTTCATCGGCCTGCTCTTCGCCAACGTGCTGCAGCCGGGCCATGCCTTGAGCGTGCCCCTGCCCGAGTCCGCCGCCGGCCTCAACCTGAAGACCTCGGCCCTCAACCTGAAGGACTTCATCACCCACGTCTTCCCCAAGAGCATCATGGAAGCCATGGCCGGCAATGAAGTGCTGCAGATCCTGGTCTTCGCCGTGTTCTTCGGCCTGGCCCTGGGTCACCTGCACAACCAGGCCGCCCGCTCCCTGGTGAACACCATGGACGAAGTGGTGCATGTGATGCTGAAGGTCACCGACTACGTCATGCGCTTCGCTCCCTTCGGCGTCTTCGGCGCCGTGGCCGGTGCCATCACCACCAATGGCCTGGGCATGCTGCTGGTGTTCGGCAAGTTCATGCTCAGCTTCTACGTCGCCCTGGCCGCCCTGTGGGGCCTGCTGATCCTGGCCGGCTTCATCGTCCTGGGCAAGGATGTGTTCCGTCTCATCAAGCTGGTGCGCGGCCCGCTGCTGGTGGGCTTCTCCACCGCCTCCAGCGAGTCCGTCTATCCCAAGCTGATGGAACAGCTGGAAAAGTTCGGCATCAAGACCCGCGTCACCGGTTTCGTCCTGCCCCTGGGTTATTCCTTCAACCTGGACGGCTCCATGATGTACACCACCTTCCTGGCCCTGTTCATCGCCCAGGCCTACGACATCCCCATGAGCCTGACCGCCCAGATCACCATGCTGCTGGTGCTGATGGTCTCCTCCAAGGGTATCGCCGGTGTGCCGCGGGCTTCCCTGGTGGTGGTGGCCGCCGTGCTGCCCATGTTCAACCTGCCGGAAGCCGGCCTGCTGCTGGTGCTGGGCATCGACCACTTCCTCGACATGGGCCGCACCGTCACCAACGTGCTGGGCAATTCCATCGCCACCGCCGTGGTGGCCAAGTGGGAAGGGGCCATCGACCCGGTGAGCGAGGAGCTGGCCGAGGCCGAGGAATCCCTGCCGGTGCCGGAAGACGATTCCCTGGCCACCGCCAAGGCCGCTGCCTGATCCGTCCGGCCGGAGCCCCCATGTTCGCCCTGTTCCTGAAGAGCCTGCTGGGGGCCCTGGCCGTCCTGCTGATTGCCCTGCTGTCCCGCAGCAAGAGCTTTTTCATCGCCGGCCTGGTGCCCCTGTTCCCCACCTTCGCTCTCATTGCCCACGCCATCGTCGGCAGTGAGCGGGGCGGGGCGGACCTGCGCACCACGGCCATCTTCGGCCTGTGGTCCCTGCTGCCCTACGCGGTCTATCTGCTGGTGGTGGCCTGGCTCAGCCTGCGCTGCAGCCTGGGCCTGACCCTCGCCAGCGCAACCGCGGCCTGGCTGGGCAGCGCCGGCCTGCTGCTCCTGGCCTGGAGCCGCCTGTTCCCGCAAGGGAACTGAAGCATGTCGCGGGAGGCGCCCGGAACTGACCGGGAGCCACCCGCCAAACGGTGTTTTATCCCTCCGCTTTAGGCCCGGCATACAATGCCGGGCACTTTTTTCCTTTATCGCCATGGATATCAACTGGTTCCTCCTCGCTCCCGCAGCCTTTTTCGCCGGCATGGTCGATGCCGTGGTGGGCGGCGGCGGACTGATCCAGATTCCCGTGCTGCTTTCCCAGTTTTCCCAGACGGCCATCCCCACCCTCTTCGGCACCAACAAGGTGTCGTCCATCGCCGGCACCGGCGCCTCCCTCTGGCGCTACGCCCGGGCCGTCCCCATTCCCTGGGCCGTGGTCCTGCCGGCCACCCTGGCCGCCCTGGTGGGCGCCTGGCTCGGCGCCGCCGTGGTCGCCTGGCTGCCCCGGGAGGCCATGCGCCCCCTGGTGCTGGTGCTGATGCTGGCGGTGGCCATCTACACCTTCCGCCGCAAGGATTTCGGCCATAGCGCCAGCCGCGAGCTGGTGCCCGCCGACCGCTGGCGCGGCGCCCTCCTGGGCCTGACCATCGGCTTCTACGACGGCTTTTTCGGCCCCGGCACCGGCAGTTTCCTCATCTTCGGTTTCGTCCGCCTGTTCGGCATGGATTTCCTCAAGGCCTCGGCCAGCGCCAAGGTCATCAACGCCGCCACCAACCTTTCCGCCATCGCCTTCTTCGCCAGCCACGGCCCCATCCTGTGGACCGTGGGCCTGATCATGGCCGCCTGCAACCTGGCCGGGGCCCAGGTCGGCACCCTGCTGGCCCTCAAGCGGGGCGCCGGCTTCGTGCGCCAGGCCTTCCTCGTCGTGGTGGCAGTGCTCATCGTCAAGCTTGCCTGGGACATGCTCGCCCCAGCCGCCTGAGCCCCCGCAAAGGGCCCGGGACCGGCATAATCCGGAAATCCGAACGGGGCTTCCCTCCACCACCGCCACGCTCCATGCCACCCAGCCAGCGCCTCTTCCGCCTCGCCATCCTGCTCCTGGGCTTCGCCGCCCTGGTGGGCGGCACCAGCCTGCTGGCCTTCCGCTTCAGCCTGGCCATGGGCCTGGCCGAACTGCAGGCCACGGGCCGGCACCGGCTGGACCTCTACGCCACCAGCCTGGAGCGGGAAATCGACAAGTACGCCTACTTCCCCACCACCCTGGGGCTGGAAAAGGACGTGCTGCACCTGCTCACCACCCCCAAGCCCACGCCGGCCCAGATCGAACAGCTCAATCTATACCTCGAGCAGCTCAACGAGCGGGCCGGCACCCTTTCCATCTACGTCCTCAACGTCAATGGCCGGGTCATGGCCACCAGCAACTGGCGCCGGCCGGATAGCTACCTGGGGGAAGACCTCTCCTTCCGTCCTTATTTCCGCCAGGCCATGGATACGGGCAGCGGCCGCTTCTTCGGCATCGGCACCACCCGAGGCGAGCCGGGTTACTACCTGACCTCGGCCCTGACCAACGCCCAGGGCACGGTGGGCGTGGCAGTGCTCAAGGTGGGCCTGCAACAGCTGGAAAAGACCTGGTCCACCGTGGAGGCTCCGGCCCTGGTGGCGGACGAGAACGGCGTGGTCATCCTGGCCTCGGTGCCGGACTGGAAATTCACCACCCTGAAGCCCCTGGACGATGCCACCCGCCGTGCCTTCGACCAGACCCAGCAGTACAACCGCCGCGCCCTCAACCCCCTGGGGGTGGTGGAGCTGGCGGAACTGGACCACGGCGCCCGTCTGGTGCGCCTGCCCAAGGCCGGGCCGGAGATGGTTTCCATGTTCCCGGTGGCCGGCAAATTCCTGGCCCAGACCCAGCTCCTGCCGGGCACCCCCTGGACCATCACCGTTTTCTCCCATCAGGAGCAGGTGCGCGAAATCGCTGCCAACCGGGCCGCCCTGGCCGGCATCGGTGCCGCCTTCCTGTGCATCCTGGCCCTCATGTTCAACGAACGCCGCCGCCATGTGCGGGACCGGCTGGCCGCCCGGGAAGCCCTGCAGAAGGCCCACGACGAGCTGGAACGCAAGGTGGAGGAGCGCACGGCCGACCTCTCCGCCGCCAACACCCGCCTGCAGGAAGAAGTGGCCGAGCGCACCCGGGCCGAGCGCACCCTGCGCGCCGCCCAGGACGAACTGGTGCAGGCCGGCAAGCTGGCGGTGCTCGGCCAGCTCTCCGCCGGCGTCGCCCACGAACTGAACCAGCCCCTGGCGGCCCTGCGCACCCTTTCCGGCAACGCCCGCAAATTCCTCGCCCGGGGCGACCAGGAAACCGCCGGCAGCAACCTGGAGCGCATTGGCGAACTGGTGGACCGCATGGGCCGCCTCACCGGCCAGTTGAAATCCTTCGCCCGCAAATCCACCGGCCAGCCCCAGGCCGTACCCCTGCGCCGTGCCGTGGAAAACGCCCTGTTCCTGCTGGAGCAGCGCCTCAAGAAAGCCGGGGTGGTGGCCTGCATCGACCTGCCCCAGGAGGAAGTGGAAGCCTGGTGCGACCCCAACCGGCTGGAGCAGGTGCTGGTGAACCTGGCCGGCAATGCCCTGGATGCCATGGAAAACTGCCCCGCGCCGGCCCTGGACATCAGCGCCCGGCGCGAGGGGGAACGCATCGTCGTGCAGGTGCGGGATCAAGGCCCCGGCCTCGATGAAGAAGCCCGGGCCCACCTCTTCGAACCCTTCTTCACCACCAAGGAAGCCGGCAGCGGCCTGGGCCTGGGCCTGGCCATCTCTGCCGGCATCGTCGCCGATTCCAACGGCACCCTGACCGGGGACAACCACCCGGACGGCGGCGCCGTGTTCACCCTGGACCTGCCCGCAGCCCCTGCCACCTCCCCCGGAGCGAAGTCATGACCGAGAACCAAACCCTGCAGGTGCTGCTGGTAGAAGACGATCCGGACGTACGCCTGGGCTGCGAACAGGCCCTGCAGCTGGAAGACATCCCGGTGAGCGGCGTGGACAGCGCCGAGAAGGCCCGCCGGCGCCTCTCCCGCGACTTCCCCGGCATCGTCGTCAGCGACATCCGCCTGCCGGGCATGGACGGCATGGCCCTGCTCAAGGAGCTGCAGGCCATCGACCCGGAACTGCCGGTGGTGCTCATCACCGGCCACGGCGACGTCTCCCTGGCGGTGCAGGCCATGAAGGACGGGGCCCACGACTTCATCGAAAAGCCCTTCTCCCCCGACTACCTGGTGGAAGTGGTGCGCCGCGCCCTGGACAAGCGCCGCCTGACCCTGGAGGTGCGCCAGCTGCGGGCCCGTCTGGAAAGCCGGGACGCCCTGGAAGCCCGCCTCATCGGCCGCTCCCCGGCCATGGTCAAGGTACGCCAGCTGGTAGCGGACCTGGGCAACAGTGCCGCCGACATTCTCATCTTCGGCGAGACCGGCACCGGCAAGGAACTGGTGGCCCGCTGCCTGCACGAGGCCGGGCCGCGGCGCAACGGCAACTTCGTCGCCATCAACTGCGGCGGCCTACCCGAGACCCTGTTCGAGAGCGAAATCTTCGGCCACGAGGCTGGCGCCTACACCGGCGCCGCCAAGAAGCGCATCGGCAAGATCGAGCACGCCAGCGGCGGCACCCTGTTCCTGGACGAAATCGAGTCCATGCCCATCCCCATGCAGATCAAGCTGCTGCGGGTGCTGCAGGAACGCAGCCTGGAGCGCCTGGGCTCCAACACCGCCATACCGGTGGATTGCCGGGTGATCGCCGCCACCAAGGCGGATTTGAAGGACCTCTCCGACCAGGGCCGCTTCCGGGCCGACCTCTACTACCGGTTGAACGTCGCCACCCTGCCCCTGCCGCCCCTGCGGGAGCGGCGGGAGGATATTCCGTTGCTGTTCGAGCACTTCCTGCTACAGGCCGCCGCCCGCCACGAACGGCCGGTGCCGGCGGCCGACCCGGCCCGCATGGGGCCGCTGATGGCCTACGACTGGCCGGGGAATGTGCGGGAACTGCGCAATGTGGCGGATCGTTGCGTGCTGGGGATTGAGGCGGGGGTGGCTCCGTTTGCGGTGTCTACGCCGGCCGGGCCGCGGCCGTTGGCGGAGACGGTGGAGGCGTTTGAGCGGGCTTTAATTGCCGATGCGCTGGCGCGGAATGGGGGGAGTCTGGCGCGGACGGCAGAGGCGCTGGGGGTGGCCAAGACGACCTTGCATGACAAGATTCGGAAGTATCGGCTTGGGGATCATGGGTAGGTTTTAGGCGCGTGGCAGCGGGGCTTTAGGTTGAGGCTTTAAGGGCCTTTTCCCCTCGGGCGTGGTTGGGTGTTTTATGGCTGGGTTCCGCGCCTGACGCGCGGGTTACTTTTCTTGTCTTGCCAAGAAAATGTAACCAAAAGAAGGCGCGCCCGGTTTGGCGCCCCGCTACGCGGGGTTCCCTGCGCTACTCGCTTCCGACGGGGGCTGCGCAACTCGGGCCTAAAGGCCCTCAAACAGTGCTCGCCCTTTCCCCGCCAGAAGCTGCGTTGCTCGGCGCCGCACAGGGCATTAGTCCCCTCAGCGCGACCTCTGCGTTAGAACACTTGCCAGCCCTTCGCTCTGCACCTTATCGAAGAACTCTTCTGCCCAGTTAGGGGTAGTCTTGTCTGACTGCCTTAGCCAGTTCGCGGTAACCCCCTCACTACGAGGCGGCTTGTCTGAACTCGCATCCTCGTGTTCAGCGGACCACCAGGCGCCAGTCATGCGGTCGATTGACTCCATTCGCAAGAATGAGAACCCCGACAAATCAGCATCAAGCCACATATAGCGGCCGAACCAATAATCTCCAATACGTCGCCAGCCAAAGTAAACGCCGGTAAGTTGATCGTCACCGCCAAAGCAGTAAGGCGATACGAGCTCACCTCGGACGATACGGGAGTAAATATGGCTATTGCTCTCCGTGTTGAACCAGTGCCCAACAAGCGCCTGAACCTCAGTCTGCGACTGCAGTGGCAATGGTTCTTCTCCCTTCCACGTCCGAACAATGTCGCCGACCATCCCTTTCAGTTCTGAGATTTCCGCCTTCAGGGAACCCAGCGCAGCGTCACGTGGGTCATCATTGGAACTAGAAGTAAGCGATCCAAGCGTATCCAGCAACGATCGGCGTAACGGTTCGTGAAGCGTTGCATTGAGACGAGTCCGGCTGTACTCGATGCTTTGCATGTCCTTAATGTCGAAAGGCAAGGACTGCATACTTTGGGTGACGATGATGGCCGGCTTGCCCAATGCCATAGCAAAGCCGAGTTCCCACATCACATTAGGTTTCGTATCCGTGAGATCAGCCACACATATCGTGGCGGATCGCAGTTCCCCCAAGAGACGATCAGTGATGCGTCCAGCCGGACGCGCATCATCGAGGCGAAAACAGCGCCCGTGGGAATCGCCTGCACTCACTCCCTCGACGACGTTCTTGATGACGGCGTACACATCGTCGAACTCTGGCGCGAAAGGCATTATCACGAAGCAGTTCAAGGCTGTCCCCTGAGATTAGGCATTGGATTGAGACTTTCTAGTGAGGTCGAACGTAAAGAGGGCAACGAGAAAGCCGTATAAGCACAAAGGCAATTCGACGTATTACCTTGTTTTCATTGGCGCATTCAATTATTCGCTTGGATTATACGTCAGTCATAGACGGCACTTACTCATCCAGACACGTCCCTCGGCATCAAAGCTAATAGAAAGCCACCAATCGGAGCCCAATTCAACAGAGTGTCGTGTATCACATCCCCAAGCCCCAGTTCCCTTCCACCCCCGCCGAGCAGCGCAAGGCGGGCGGGGGGAAGTCGGCGAGGACTGTCTGAGGGCCTTTAGGCCCGAGTTCCGCAGCCGCCCCGCTCGACTGAGCAGCGCAGGGAAGCCCGGAGGGCCGGGGGTGAGGGTTCCCCTTCTTTTGGTTCCTTTTCTTGGGGAAGCAAGAAAAGGAACACGCGCGCCAGGCGCGGAACACAGCCGTCAATCAACCCACCACGCCCAACGAATCCCAACGCCTCAAGCAACCGAACCCGATCCCGAGGCAGAAGGATCACCATCCCCCTTGTCCACCTCAATCCCCCAATCCCCAAACTCATACCAATCCTCCCCCAGCAACTCCATCGGATGCTGAGTACGGCTCGAGCCGTTGCCGCAGAGCATGTTGTCCGTCGAGCAATACTTGTCACACCCCCAGCAGATACGCTCGGGATGTTTGGGATGGAGAGGAAATTTCTTGGCCATGAGGGGTACCACCGAAAACCGATGCGACGGCAGAGCACCACCGATTCCCCACTAAATTACTCGGATATCCCACCCCCACCCTGATCCTCATCAAAAATCCGCCATTTCGCCACACCCGAGCCCGAATAACCCTTTGCCGACAAAGGCCGAACTCCCTTTAAGCCCGCCAGCGGGGTATAGTTACCGGTTGCCTCCAACCGAGCAGAAACACCCCCATGGACGAAATAAAAATCCGCGGCGCGCGGACCCATAATCTGAAGAACATCAGCCTGGACCTGCCCCGCGACAAGCTGATCGTGATCACCGGACTTTCCGGCTCAGGCAAGTCCTCCCTCGCCTTCGACACCCTCTACGCCGAGGGCCAGCGCCGCTATGTGGAATCCCTCTCGGCCTACGCCCGGCAGTTCCTGCAGCTGATGGAAAAGCCGGATGTGGACCTGATCGAGGGCCTGTCCCCGGCCATTTCCATCGAGCAGAAGGCCACCAGCCACAACCCCCGTTCCACCGTGGGCACGGTCACCGAAATCCACGATTACCTGCGCCTGCTCTACGCCCGCGCCGGCACTCCCTATTGCCCGGAACACGGTGAGCCCCTGGAGGCCCAGACCGTGTCCCAGATGGTGGACCACGTGCTGGCCCTGCCGGAAGAGACCAAGCTGATGATCCTGGCGCCGGTGGTGGCCAACCGCAAGGGCGAGCAGCTGGACCTGTTCACCGAACTGCGGGCCCAGGGCTTCGTCCGCCTGCGGGTGGACGGCACCATCTACGAGATCGACAACCTGCCCAAGCTGGCCAAGAGCCAGAAGCACAACATCGACGTGGTGGTGGACCGCCTCAAGGTGCGGGAAGACATGCGCCAGCGCCTGGCCGAGTCCTTCGAGACCGCCCTGCGCCACGCCGACGGCCGGGCCATCGCCCTGGAGATGGAGAGCAACCAGGAGCACCTCTTCTCCGCCAAGTTCGCCTGCCCCATCTGCTCCTATGCCCTGCAAGAGCTGGAGCCGCGCCTGTTCTCCTTCAACAACCCCATGGGGGCCTGTCCCAAGTGCGACGGCCTGGGGGTGATCCAGTTCTTCGACCCGAAGCGGGTGGTGGCCCATCCCGACCTGTCCCTGGCGGCCGGCGCCATCCGGGGCTGGGACAAGCGCAACCAGTTCTACTTCCAGATGATCGGCTCCCTCGCCGAGTACTACGGCTTCAGCGTGGACACACCCTTCAGCGAGCTGACCGACGAAGTGAAGCAGGTGCTGCTCTACGGCAGCGACAAGGACCTCGTGCCCTTCCAGTACATGAACGAGCGGGGCAAGCTGGTGCTCAAGGAACATGCCTTCGAGGGCATCATTCCCAACCTGGAGCGGCGCTACAAGGAGACCGATTCCCTGGCGGTGCGCGAGGAACTGGCCAAGTACATCAGCAACACCACCTGCCCCACCTGCGAAGGCACCCGCCTGCGCCAGGAGGCGCGCCACGTCAAGGTCGGCAGCAAGACCCTACACGAGATCAGCCATCTGCCCCTGGCCGAGGCCCGGGACTACTTCGAGACCATCCAGCTCACCGGCCACAAGGCCCAAGTGGCGGAGAAGATCCTCAAGGAAATCACCTCCCGCCTGCAGTTCCTCATCAACGTGGGCCTGGACTACCTTTCCCTGGACCGCTCCGCCGAGACCCTTTCCGGCGGCGAAGCCCAGCGCATCCGCCTGGCCAGCCAGATCGGCTCCGGCCTCACCGGCGTCATGTACGTGCTGGACGAGCCTTCCATCGGCCTGCACCAGCGCGACAACGACCGTCTGCTGCAGACCCTGCGCCAGCTACGGGACATCGGCAACACGGTGATCGTGGTGGAGCACGACGAGGACGCCATCCGCACTGCCGACTACGTGGTGGACATCGGCCCCGGCGCCGGGGTACACGGCGGCGCCATCGTCGCCGAGGGCACGCCCCAGCAGGTCACCGACAACCCGGCCTCCATGACCGGCGACTACCTCTCCGGGCGCAAGAAAATCGAGGTGCCGAAGAAGCGCCGCCAGGCCGACCCGGAGAAGAAGCTCCAGGTCATCGGCGCCAAGGGCAACAACCTGAAAGACGTTTCCCTGGAACTGCCGGTGGGCCTGATGACCTGCATCACCGGCGTTTCCGGCTCGGGCAAGTCCACCCTCATCAACGACACCCTGTACACCGCCGCCGCCAAGCACCTCTACGGCTCCACGGCGGAACCGGCGGAACACGAGGAAATCATCGGCCTGGATCACTTCGACAAGGTGATCAACGTGGACCAGAGCCCCATCGGCCGCACGCCCCGTTCCAACCCGGCCACCTACACAGGCCTGCTCACCCCCATCCGGGAGCTGTTCGCCGGGGTGCCGGAAGCCCGCTCCCGGGGCTACGGCCCGGGCCGCTTCTCCTTCAACGTCAAGGGCGGCCGCTGCGAAGCCTGCCAGGGCGACGGCGTGATCAAGGTGGAAATGCACTTCCTACCGGACATCTACGTGCCCTGCGACGTCTGCCACGGCAAGCGCTACAACCGGGAAACCCTGGAAGTGCACTACAAGGGCAAGTCCATCTACGACGTGCTGCAGATGACCGTGGAGCAGGCCCGGGAATTCTTCGACCCGGTGCCGGTGGTAGCCCGCAAGCTGCAGACCCTGGTGGATGTGGGCCTCTCCTACATCACCCTGGGCCAGAGCGCCACCACCCTCTCCGGCGGCGAGGCCCAGCGCGTCAAGCTGGCCCTGGAACTGTCCAAGCGGGACACCGGCCGCACCCTCTACATCCTGGACGAGCCCACCACGGGCCTGCACTTCGCCGACATCGAGATGCTGCTCAAGGTGCTGCATCGCCTGGCCGACCACGGCAACACCGTGGTGGTCATCGAGCACAACCTGGACGTGATCAAGACCGCCGACTGGCTGGTGGACCTGGGTCCCGAGGGCGGCGGCGGCGGCGGTCGCATCATCGCCGCCGGGGCGCCGGAAGCCGTGGTCAAGGTGGGCGAGAGCCACACCGGCCGCTTCCTCAAGCCCCTCCTGAGCCGCTGAGGAGAAGGCCGTGAGCACCTCTCCTTTCAAGGGCAAGACCGGCCTGGAGCGGCTGTGGAATGCCATGGGCTATTCCCGGGACGGCTTCAAGGCGGCCTGGCAACACGAGGCGGCCTTCCGCGAGGAAGTGCTGCTGGCCCTGGTGGCCATTCCCCTGGGCCTGTGGCTGGGCAAGAGCGGCCTGGAAAAGGCGGCCCTGGTGGCCAGCATCCTCATGGTGCTGCTGGTGGAACTGATCAACTCCGCCGTGGAAGCGGTGGTGGACCGGGTCTCGCCGGAACGCCACGACCTTTCCAAACGGGCCAAGGACCTGGGCAGCGCCGCCGTCCTTATCGCCCTGGCCACCGCCGCCGCCGTCTGGGCCCTGGTGCTGTGGCCGTGAGGCCCTGACCAGCGCCGGCGGCTGCCGCCACAACGACAAAGGGCCGTTTCCGGCCCTTTGTGTTTTTCATGGGACCATGGCCGGGAAGGCGCATGGACATTGCCGCCTGGCGATGCCAGGCCCGAAACCGGCGTCCTTGCTGCCCCTCAGGCCACCCGCTCCTGGCCACCCCGGCCCGGACGCAGCCCCAGATCGGCTCCCAGCAGGGCGGCCAGGGCCAGGCTGAGGGCCCAGGCGAACCAGGCCGACCACAGCACGTGGGAAAGGAAGTGGGCGCCCTGGAATAGGCGCACCACGCCGAGGCCGGCGCCAAAGACCAGCCCCAGGGCCAGGGCCAGGCGGGACCAGGTGCGGCCTGCCGGACGCAGGGCCACGCCCCACACCAGCCAGAGAAAGCCGGCCGCCGCATGGCCGGCGGGGAAACAGGCGCCGGCCTTGATGTCCGTCGGCCCCGGCACCAGCAGGCCCAGGTAGGGCGCGTAACCGCCGAATTCCAGCACGTCCCAGGGACAGTGGCGGTTGGTCAGGCTCTTCAGCAGGGAAACGCCGATGGGGATCAACACCATGCCCAGGGCCGCCAGCAGCGCATTGCGCCGGGGCAGCCAGTCCAGCTCGCCCTTCCAGCCGAGCCAGCAGGGCACCAGGGCGATGCACACCAGGGCGTAGGAGGCGTACTTCATGCCGTGGTGCAGCACCCGCTCGAACAGCCAGTGGTGGTGCATGGGGAAATCCCCCAGGGCCGGGTCGAACAGGGCCTGGCTCAGGGCCAGGTCCAGGCCCGTGTTCTCGAATACCGCCAGCAGCAGCACCGCCAGCAGGGCCAGCAGCAGGGCCTGGGCCAATAACCAGCGGCGTCCGGCGTGGCGTTCCAGGACACCGGCCAGGGGCAGGGGCAAGGAGGTGGCGTTGTCCATGGTCAGCTCCGGCAGCCGGCGGCCAGGTCCAGCTTGGCGTCGTAAATGCTGGTGCTGACGTCGAGCAGGCCGAGCACGGAATGGAAGATGTTGTCGTGGCTGGCCGGCTGGGCCGCCCGGGCCTTGAGGCAGGAGACATTGACCTTGAAGTCCTGGGCGAAACCACGGGACAGCCACATCACCATGGGCACCCGGGTCTGTTCCTGGGGCGCGATGCTGTAGGGCATGCCGTGCAGGAACAGATTGTTCTCGCCCAGGGACTCGCCGTGGTCGGAGAAGTACATCAGGCCCGTGTCGTAATCCTTGTCCTGGGACTTGAGGAAGTCGATGGTCTTGGCCAGCACATGGTCCGTATACAGCAGGGCGTTGTCGTAGGAATTGACGATCTGTTCCCGGCTGCACTGGCGCAGGTCGCTGGAATCGCAGGTCGGCGTATAGCGGCGATAGGCTTCCGGATAGCGCTTGTGATAGGCCGGACCATGGTTGCCCAGCTGGTGCAGTACCAGCACCCGGTTGCCCTTGTCGTCGGCCAGCACCTTGTCCAGGTTGTGCAGCAGCACTTCATCGAGGCAGCGCTCGCCGTCGCACAGGCCGGGGATGGCGGCATTGGTCAGGCTGTCGTTGGGCAGGCCTTCGCAGACGCCCTTGCAGCCGGACTGGTTGTCCCGCCACAGCACCTTGAAGCCGGCCCGGTCCAGCACGTGCAGCAAGGATTCGCTGCCGCGGATCTTCTCCTCGTCGTAATCCCGACGGCCCACGGGAGCGAAGATGCAGGGCACGGAGACTTCGGTGTTGGTGCCGCAGCTGCTGACCTGGGGGAAATTGATGACGTCGAGCCGGGCCAGTTCCGGCGTGGTCTGCCGCTCGTAGCCGTTGAGCCCCCAGTTGGCGGCGCGGGCCGTCTCGCCGACGACGATGACGAACAGGGCCGGCTTGCTGCGCCCCTTCCAGGCTGCCGCCAGGGCGGCATCGGTGCCGATGGGCTGGCGCGGCCCCTGGGCCGCCTCGGCCTTGGCCACCCGGGACAGGGAATAGACCAGGTTGGCCGGGGTGATGAGGTAGCGGATTTCCTTGTGGTTGCGCATCAGGGAGGCGAAGTCCTGGAACACCAGGAACACCGCCCCGCCGCCCAGAACCAGGGCCAGCAGCAGGGAACCGGCGCGGATGGCCAGGGTACGGCCGAGACCGGCCTCCGGCAGGCGCACCCGGGACAGCAGCAACAGGGGCAAGCCCACCACCAGGGCCAGGTGGGGCAGGAGGGACCAGGTAAACAATTCCCCCGCTTCCTTGACGTCGGTCTTGAGCACGTTGCGCAGCATGGAGGGATCGAGGTAGATGCCGTACTTCTCCATGTAGAAGCTGGCGCAGCCCACCACCAGCAGCAACAGGGCCAGCACCGGCTTGGCGGTGCGGCGGCCCATCAGGGGCGCCAGCAGGACAAAATGGATGGCACTGAGGAAGACGAAGAGGGCGGCGGCAAAGCCCCAGGTGGACCACTGGCCGCCGTCCCGGCCGGCCATGGCCGCCTGCCAGAAGAGACGGTTGCCCGCCAGGCTGAAATAGACGCTACCGAACAGGGCCAGGGTGGTGCCGCCCACCGCCGGCTGCCAGTGCCGCCAGTGGCGCAGACTCTGGCGCGAGCCCTGGTTGAGCCAGAAGGCGAAGGCCAGGAGCAGGTTGACCAGGGTCAGTCCGGTCAGGATCAGTCCGGAAGGATTTGGCACCAGAGCAGGGGCGGAAGCGAATACGGCCATGGAGCGAGAGCCTGTTAAGGGAAATTGGCCGCAACTTTAGGCAACGCCCCGTGAGGGAGTGGTGAGAGAAGTGTGAGGGAAGTGTGAAGAAAGGTTAGGCACGACCCCGGCCTGGGGCGCCGGGTCACTGCCGCCCGCAGGGATAGGGAGAACGCCCCCGGGGCAGCAGAAAGACTCAGGCGGCGGCAGACGGTGACGGTCCCTGCAGGGATGCCCCCAGATCCACGCTGAGGACAGCGCCGCCGTCGGGGCAGTTGGCGGCAGACGGCACCCAGCCGCAGGCATTGCAGACGTGGGCCACCAGGGCCAGGCCAAGGCCGTGGCCGGCACCGGGGCCGCGGCGGTAGAAACGGTCGAAGACCCGGGGCAGGTCGTCCGGGGCAAAGCCCGGCCCCTGGTCCGCCACTTCCAGCACACTGCCCCGCAGGCGGCAGGTGATGGTGCCCGACTCGGTGTGGCGCAGGGCATTTTCCAGCAGATTGCGCAGCACCAATCGCAGCAGGGCCGGGTCGGCCCGCACCAGGACCAGTTCCGGCACCTCCAGGGCCAGCATCACCGGCTTGGCGTACTGGTTGCTCAGGGACTCCCACAGGGACTGGATTTCCAGGGACAGGCGCAGATCGTCCTGCAGCTGGGGTCGGGTCTCCCGGGCCAGCAAGAGTAGGCTCTCGGCCAGACGGGTGATGCGGTCCGCGTTGTCCACGATGCGCCGGGAGCGGCGGCAGACCGACTCAGACAGGCCGCCTGTAGAACAGAGCATCTCCGCATCGGTGCGGATGGCGGTGAGGGGGGTACGCAGTTCGTGGGACAGGTTGGCGGTAAACTCCCGCTCCCGCTGCAACAGTTCCGCCTGGCGGGCCTCCAGGGCGTCCAGGGCCTGGGCCACGGCCAGCACCTCCCGCTCCATGCCGTCCTGGGCATAGCTACCCGCCTCCGGCGTCTCACCCCGGACCCGGCGGGCCAGCCATTCCAGGCGCTGGGTGAAACGACCAGAGAGGAAATAGACCAGGGCCAGTACCACTCCACCAATGATCAGAGCGCCAGAGACGATCGTCACCGTCACCGCTTCAAGCCGCTCCTCGTGCTCTTCCACGTCGTCCAGGAGGATGAAGCGGATGCCACTATCCTCACGCACTGCCACATGAAATTCCTTGTTGCCCTCGAAAATTTCGTGGTTGCCGATGGGCAGCCGGGCCAGGTTGTCCGGCACGCTGCCCGGCGGTGAATGGGGTTCGAGCCGGTACAGGGTCATGAATGGGGGATTGGAAAATGCCGTCTCGGGCGAGGTGTGCCACAGCTCGATGCTGTGTTCCACCTGGGTGGTGAGGAGGTTGTCGATGAACTCCTCCTCCATCTCGTCGAACATCAGGAGCAGGGCCACCGACTGGGCCAGGATGATGACCAGGGCCAGGGCCGCTACCCACAGGGCGATGCGCAGGCGCATGCTGGGCGCCTGGCGGTCGGCGGCCAGCTCCTCGGCGGAATGATTAGCGAGCGACAAGTTTGTACCCCAGTCCGTGAATGTTCACCACTTCGACCCCGGCCCCCTCCCCCAGGGCCCGGCGCAGGGTGTGCAGGACGCTGCGCAGGTTGTCGCTGGCCTCCTGCTCGTGGCCCCAGATGGCGATCTCCAGCTCCCGCCGGGAAAAGACCCGGTTCGGCTGCTGCAGCAGCAGGGCCGCCAGGCGCAGGGCCTTGGGCGGCAGACGCAGGGCTTGGCCGGCCAGGCGCAGTTCCTGGGAGGTGGCGTCGTATTCCAGGGGCCCCTGGCGCCACACGCCCGCATCCTTGCGCGGCGCCGCCCGGCGCACCAGGGCCGTCAGGCGCACCTCCACCTCCTGCAGGGCGAAGGGCTTGACCAGGTAGTCGTCGGCCCCGGCGTCGAAGCCGGCCAGCTTGTCCTCCAGGGTGTCCCGGGCCGTCAGCATCAGCACCGGCAGGCTGCTGCCCTCGGCGCGCAGGCGCCGGGTCAGGCTGAGGGCGTCGCCGTCGGGCAGGCTGCGGTCGAAGACGGCGCAGTCGAAGCTGCCGCCGGCCAGGAGGCGCCCCGCCGCCGCCAGGGAATCGGCGTAGTCGCACTGGTGCCCCCGGGATTCCAGGAACTCGTAGAGGTTCTCGGCGATGGACCGGTCGTCTTCGACGATGAGGATGTGCATGGCGCTGTCCGTGGCGGAAGGGCCCCATTATAGGGCGCCCGGACCGCCGTACGGCGAGCTAGCGAATCGTTCAATTAAATTGAACGGTTCCGCCAATTCTTATCGCTTTTCAGCCCTGGCCCGGGGCCCTAGGATGGTCGGCATTCAGGCTGGGCCCTGGCCGGCCCTCCTGCCGCAATAAAACATGAAAGGAAATCAACGATGAAATCTCCCGCCGCCCCCGAGATCCTGGCCCAGGCGTTCCTCGACGCCCGCAGCTTCAACCGCTTTGCCGACCGTCCGGTGAGCCCGGAAACCCTGCAGCAGCTTTATGACCTGGCCAAGTGGGGGCCCACCGCCATGAATTCCCAGCCGGCCCGCTTCGTCTTCGTCACCAGCCCCGAGGCCAAGGCCCGCCTGGCCCGGTCCCTCTCCCCGGGCAATGTGGAAAAGACCCTGGCGGCGCCGGTGACCGTCATCGTCGCCCAGGACACGGCCTTCTACGAGCACCTGCCGACCCAGTTCCCGGCCTACGACGCCAAGCCCATGTTCGAGGCCAACCCGGCCATGGCCGCCAGCACCGCCTTCCGCAATTCCAGCCTGCAGGGCGCCTACCTCATCGTCGCCGCCCGCCTGCTGGGCCTGGACGCGGGCCCCATGTCCGGCTTCGACGCCGCCAAGCTGGACGCCGAGTTCTTCCCCGACGGCCGCTGGCAGAGCAATTTCATCATCAACCTGGGCTACGGCGATGCCGCCGGCAACCACCCCCGGGGACCGCGCCTGCCCTTTGCCGAAGCCGCCCGTATTCTTTAGTCATTTTTTCGATCTAGATCAAACCCGGACGCCGCCGGCGCGCGTAGGGTAGCTCCCCATGGAGACCAAGCCCCACACGTCCGGCCACGCCCACTCATGCGGCACCTGTGGCCAGGCCATTCCCCTCAAGGACTGGCCCGGCACCATCGTCTGTGCGGCCTGTCTCGACCTGCGTCCCGCCGACAGCCCGGCCCACTGCCAGCACTTTTGCGGCGGCGAGGAACGGGAAACGGGCGTCTGATCCCCGGTTTTCAGGCAACCTTCCACCAAGAGGTCCGCACCATGGAATACCAAGTTCAACTCCGCCATTCCGCCGCCCCCGCCCTGGACAAGGCCAACCAGCTCCTGCTGCAGGCCCGGGAATACCTCTGTGCCGGCTGCAAGCGCGACTGCGAGCGCCGCCTGACCCAGTTCGGCCAGGTGCCCCAGTCCTGTCGCCGCTCCTGAGCCGGACCTCCCCCGCCCGCGCCGGCCCTGCTGCGGCCGGCTTTTGACCCGCATCATTTTCAGCCCCGGAGACGGCGCCTAGAATGGCCCTGCTCATTTCTCCGGGTGCCCCATGATCGCCAAGCTTCTCCCTTCCCTGCGCACTTCCCTCCTCCTCGCCGCCGGCCTTGGCGCCCTGCTCTCGCCTCTGGCCGGCCATGCCGACGAACGGGGCAAGGAAATCTACGGCCCCTGCGCCGCCTGCCACGGCGAATTCGGCCAGGGCGGCAAGAAAGGCGAATACCCCCGCATCGCCGGCCAGCAGGCCAAGTACATGGAATCCCAGCTGAAGGCCTTCCAGAAGCGCATCCGGGTGAACATCCCCATGGTGCCCTACACCGAAGAGCGGGAACTGTCCCACGAGGACATGAAGATCGTCTCCGAATACGTTGCCGGCATCGAACTGCCCACCGCCATCCCCACCTTCAAGGACACGGACGACGCCCTGACCCGCCTGCAGGCCATGGAAAAGGTCATGATCGTGCCCCGGGAACCGGGCGACGTGGAGGCCGGCAAGGCCATCTACCAGAAGCAGTGCGCCGCCTGCCACGGCAAGACCGCCAAGGGCCGGGGCATGTTCCCCCGCCTGGTGGGCCAGTATTCCCAATACCTGAAGCGCCAGGTGGACCTCTACCTGAAGGGCGACCGCCCCCACGACGAGGAAACCACCCAGGGCGTGCTCAACACCCTCAAGCCCGAGGATATCCAGAACATCATGGCCTATGTGACGGCGCTGCAGGAAGAAGTGAACAAGCAGTAGGAATGACCCATTGCCTCCGGCTCCATGCCGGAGAGGCAGCAAGGACGGCTCTTTCGGCCATGGGGTGGCTGGGAGGGCCGTTTTTGTTGGGGTGTAGCTGAGGTGGGTTTGAGGCCTTGTCGGCGCCTCAAGCGTGGCGGGGTGTTTGGCCGCTGTGTTCCGCGCCTGACGCGCGGGTTACTGATTCCTGGCGCAAGTAGCCCAAGCGGTACACCGCCGGTTAAGATCAGCCAATGGACAAAAATATGGTCGATTTCAGGGATATTCCTCAGGGCCTCAAGCCCCGTTGGGTATCGCGCAAGGTATGGATCGAAAGGACAAGACGGAACGATCCAAGGCCGCCAATGGCAGATGTACTGGCCTATAACAATTACGCTCCGCGTAATGAGCATCAGAGCAAGCTGAAATCTATTGTTTTCCTGGACTACTACTTCGTCGCCCTCTATGACGAATGCCAAGCGTTGGTCTCTGCAATGGAGATACAGCCAGACTGGCAATCGCAGATGGCGACCATGCTTCGTTATTACCTGTTTTACGACACACTAGATTACTTCTGGCATACCAAGATGACAGCGACGCAAGATGGCCAAGGCTTGCAGATGCAGAATATCGAACGCATGACGAATAACATGGCCTATAGCTTCATGCTCGGCTGGACTGACCAGTCCATCTATCAAGGCTATCTGACCCATGCAGCGCTAAACCAGGGGCATCAACTGTGCAAATATGGTGTTTCTCGCAAACATGCCCACACCTTCATGCTGCGCCTCTTTGCCGACTGGCGGGGTGATGTCAGCCACCCCTTTCTCGAATGGGCGTATGAGTTGCCACTCTATGAAGGATTGCTGGAGCGCTGGCGAGAGCCCGATCCCGAGGCGCTAAAGCCCTGGCTGCAGGCCGCCTGCGAACACCACGCCCATGAGGCCAAGAAGGACACCTCCCGTACTTTCTTCGATTTCGGTGATTTCCGCATCATGCGTACGCCGCTGGAGATTCATCTGCTAATGCGGCTACGCGAACTGGAAGGACTGTCAAATCCGAAGCTCGACCATGAACTGATGGCCCCGCCCTTCGATACTCTGATGCCGCCGCAGCCCGTACTCCCGCCAGATGAAATGATGTCAGGAACACTAAAGCGCGTTCGGAAGGAGTGGCCCGATTTCGACCAGGTGACAGCCCTGGAAACACTCAAAACCATTCCAGCCAAACCTTGGCGATACACAACCCAACAAGCACGAAAAATGCTGGGGCTTTGATGCACGAATGCCCCTAGCGGGGGCTGCGCAACTCGGGCCTGAAGGCCCTCAGACAGTGCTCGCCCTTGTTCCGCCGCAAGCTCCGTTGCTCGGCGCCGCACAGGGCCAATGGCGGTTACCTCGAACGTTTAGGACAAGCCAGCCGCCTTACTCTTGCGGAAGGTTCAGGGGCGATCCGACTCGTCGTTGGCGGGCAAGAACTTTCGATACCGGAAAGGCACGGCCCAGCCGCCCAATAACACTTCGGCCACGCCTCGCAAGCAGTCCCGCACACCCAGCTTTGCGCAGACAAAACTCTCCTGGTGGCCCTCACGGAATACGCCGAAGAGTTCTATGGACGCCTCCGCATATGCCACCGGCACCATGACCCGCTGGACGTTGTAGAGCGACACCTGCATTCCCGGATACAAACCGCCAAAGCCGCGGTTGTGCACATAGAAGGGAATCCGGTGTGCGATCAGCATGCTTTCCATGACAGCAAGCTCTGATGCCGATCGGGGGGCGGCCAGGTGGAAGAATTCCATAGCTCAGTTTTTGTGCTTGCCAAATCGAAAGCTAGATGGGCCTAACGTTCAAGGCAGCCGGCCTTGCGCGGCTTTATGCGCAAGGCCCGTGTTGACCGCAGGGTTAGCCATCAGAGTTCTCCCAAGAGCACTTTTAGCCGGGCCAACTCCTCTTTGGTGGGCTTCCTTGAAATATTTCGCATGAAATCTCGGATGCCACGGAGGTAGTTGGAAATGTTCACAAGCTGATCCTTTCCGTTATCTTCGCCAAGGCGTCTGCAACGAATGATTACGTTGTATTCGGTGCCACGACGTGGATCAACTAAGCAAGCCTCATAAATTTCGGGGAATTGATTTTCGAGTAGAAGGCGAATGTCTTGTGCATCGGCGAGATCGGCAAGCGCTTCAGTGATAACACGGCGCCCCATCCAGTCGAGGCCGGCGGCGACATACTTCCGGTAGCCCTCCGTGACCACCCCGTTGCAGTGAAGTGTGACTTCGGTAAGAAGCGTGAATGGCCATTCTGGCGATGACTCAATGATCGTGAAGTTCAGAATGAACAGGTCGTCATGGAATCCCCAATCCTCGGCCCAATCCATGTTTCCCTTCCCGGAGTGGATTCGACCTTGATCCGCATTTGTGACCTTGGCGACTGCATCGACTATTGCGGATACACCCTTGTCAAAGTCCTTCCGGAAGTCCGCGTACATCTTTTCACGAAGAAACATTGGAATCTCGCAGTCCTCAAGCAGGACAGGAAGGACGACTACTCGCTTCTCATCGAGTTCTCGCATAAGGCCGGCGGAGAGTTCCTTCTTGCACCACTCCGACTGTACGGACGCTTTCGAAAGAACTACGAGTAGCGCACTGGAATCTTGGATCGCCTCTTGAACCCGGCCAATAATCGAATCACCGACATTCAACTCCCACGAGTCCACCCAGACGTGCGCGTTGCGCTTGACCAAGTGTGCCGCAAGCGTATCGACAAACGATTTGTCGGCGTGCGAGTAGCTGATGAAGATTGGCATAGCGCGTGTCCCGATGGCTAACGTTGAAAATCACCGGACGGAGGCAAGCGCAGCTTGCCGGAGGTCCGGTGGATTGGAATGTTAGACGTCACCACGCGGGATACCTCGCGTGAATTTCATCTAGACGTTTGACGAGTAGGGCGGGCGAGGCTGCTTCCTCCAGAGCATGCCGCTCCTGAGGTAGGAATTGCTTAATTGCTCCGTGGCGCACACGCCAATACAGCAGCCCGAAAGATGCCAAGTGAAGAGAAGCAGAATCGACAGCCAGAAGAAATGAGTTAACGGTGCCTGTCGGACTTGCGCTCCCTCCCCCCACCTCGGGTAGGCCTAGCGAGAATGAATGGGCACTGTGCGAAAAGAGAGTGTAAAGCCCACTTTCAATGTGAAGTGGAAGCAGTCTCGGACCGGAGTACCGCGCGTGTAGGTAAGGCGATTTCCCTCGGCTCAGGTTTTCTCTGTGCTTTTCATCGAGCGACATAAAGATTGGGTTCTTGGCAAGTTCGTCTAGCGACCATTTGCGCCCCACGCGATGCCAGAAATCGGACTTTGATGTACCGAGGCGGTCGTGAATTTTCTCAAGGTCAGTTGAGTGATTTAGAAGAAAAAGATGCAAGCGCATGTGCGCTTCGTCTTTCGATAGGCCAACCTCAAGAAAATAAGACGCGGCCTTGTGAACTTCCATGATGCAACGGGAAAGAACACATATGGCGCCGACATCGGGTTCATGTTCTCCACTCGCCAGGGTCAAGATGGAGCGCCCATGCTTAACGGCCTTTGCGAACAAACCGTGACCATAGAGAACGCGCGAAGTGGATCTGGAACTCTCTCGAGCACGAGAAAGCACCTGCTCGCAGATCTCGACTACACCACGCAAGGGATGAACTTGTGACATCTAACTAGTAGTAGACGACAAAAACGTCCAATAAAAATGGGGCTGTCCAATGTCCTGGAACACCGGACAGCCGAAGCGATTGGCCCGCAACGGATTCAGCAAACCTTCCGTTTACTGGCCCCACTAAAAATCCGTGAAACCGGACAGCCTCAAAGTTACCGTCAGCAAACCCGCACCGCAACAGAAAGTTGCCAATCGCATATCCCAAGTAACTGAACCACCACCCCCAACCAATGCGACTGCGTTCGCTACACCACCGGTTTCCCCATCCCCTTCCACCCCCGCCGAGCAGCACAAGGCGGGCGGGGGGCTTTCGGCGAGGACTGTCTGAGGCCCGCAGGGCCGAGTTCCGCAGCCGCCCCGTCCGACTGAGCAGCGCAGGGGAGCCCGCAGGGCCGGGGGTGAGGGTCCGCCTTCTTTTGGCTACTTTTCTTAGCGGTTAAGAAAAGTACGCCCGCCGGGCAACGGCGGAACCCAGCCGCAAATCAACAAACCACGCCCAACCAATCCCCAAACCTCAAGCCGCCGGACCAGAACCCGATCCCGGGGCAGAGGGATCATCCTCCCCCTTGTCCACCTCGATCCCCCAATCCCCATGCTCATACCAATCCTCCCCCAGCAGCTCCATCGGATGCTGGGTGCGGCTGGAGCCGTTGCCGCATTGCAGGTTGTCCGTGGAGCAATACTTGTCGCAGCCCCAGCAGATGCGCTCGGGGTGCTTGGGATGGAGGGGGAATTTCTTGGCCATGGGGATTCACCGGAAAGGACGGGACCGGCCCGTTCATAACCAAGCAGATTACTCGGGTATACGGACCACGCCCTGATCCTGGTCAAAAAAGGGGCGCCGGCGATCCGGCGGCAAAGAGTGGCAGCGAAGGCTAGCGGCGGCGCCACACCTGCCAACGCTCGCCGCCGGCGAAGACCGGGATGGGGGCCTGGGCGGGCGCGTCGACCATACGCTCGAACCAGGGGGAAAGCAGGGCCTCCTGCTCCGCCACGCCGATGCCGAAGGGCGGGCCCTTGGGCTCGTCGCTGAAAAAGAAGAAGCCGGCCAGATAGCCGCCGGGGCGCACCAGTTCGGCCGCCCGGGGACCGTAGCCGGGCCACAGCTTGCGCGGCAGGGCGCAGAGGAAGGCCCGTTCGTACACCACGTCGTAGGGCGCGGCCACGGGGAAATCGAAGAAGTCGGCGCAGCGCAGTTCGCCGCCCCACTCGCCGAGGACTTCCCGGGCGGCGGCGATGGCGGCGGGGGCGAAGTCCAGGGCCGTCACCGCCCAGCCGCGCTGGTCGAGCCAGGCGGCCTCCCGGGCGTGGCCGCAGCCGGGCACCAGGATGCGCGGCGACGTGGCGCTGCCGGGGGGCGGCAGCAGGGCCTCCAGTTCCGCCGGGGCGCTGCCGTGGTCCCAGGGCGTGGTGCCGGCGGCGAAGCGCTTGTCCCAGAAGTCGGGCAGTTCCGGTCGCTGGTGGTCGGGCTTGGCGGACGGGGCTTGGGTCATGGGCGTCTCCTGATTCTTGTATGCGCCATTCTACCGGCCCCGCCCCTTCTCAATGACAGTGGCCGCCCACCTGGAAGGGGTCGAGCAGGTTGCTGCAGATCCAGCGGGCCAGACGGCCGCGCCAGCTCTGGTCGGGCTTGTAGCGTTCCAGGCGCTGGGTGAAGGTCCATTCCCGGGGCAGGTCGAGGAAGAGAATGGTGGCGATGAAGATGTTGAAGAAGACGTCGAGGAACAGGGCCACCAGGGCGGCGGGGGCGATCAGCACCCGGGGCACCGTGGTCAGTTTGGGCCAGGCGGCCTTGCCGGCCATGGTGACGATGAAGAGCAACCAGAAAACGTAGATGTAGACGAGCAGCATGATGTTCTCCCTGAATCGTTATGGATGACCGCGACGGCAATACGCCGTCATGGCCTGGGACGATTATGGGCGGGAGAGGCCGCCGCTGGAAGCCTCATCGGCGACGGCCGCCATGGCGCCACCTCCGGCCTGCTGGGCCAGCCAGGCCTCGTAGCCGCCCCGCACCGGGCGCACGTTGCGGTAGCCCAGGGCCATCAGGCGACGGGCGGCCTGCACGGCGCTGGCATCGGCGGGGCAGTTACACAGGGTCGCCACCAGGGCCTCCCGGGGCCAGTGGGCGGCCCGCTCCGCCAGGTCGTCCAGGGTGGCGGCGGTGGCGCCGGGGAGAAGGCCCGTCTCCCGGATCATGGCCTCGCCGCGCAGGTCGAGGAACAGGGGCGGGGCGGCGGACTGCAGGGCATCGGCCAGTTCCGCCGGGGTGAGGTGGGGAATGGCGGACAGCTTCTCGAAACGGTATTTCTGCCAGAACTTCCAGCCCAGCCACAGGCCCATCAGGGCCAAGAGCAGCGTCACGGCCAGGTCGCCGTTGCCCTGCAGGCGGGCCAGGACCTGCTGCAGTTCGCCCCGCAGCCACCAGCCGGCCAGGATGGCGCCGCCGGCCCACAGGGCGGCGGCGGCGAGGAAGGACGGCAGGGCCAGGCGCAGGGAGCCAGCGATGGGCGGGGCCACGGTGGAAAAGCCGGGGATGAACTTGGCCAGCACCAGGGACCAGGCGCCCCAGCGGGTGAAGCGGGCTTCCGTGGCGCTGACGCAGGAGCCCGGGTTGATGGAGAGGCGGCAGAGGCCGGCCAGGACCCGGTAGCCGAAGCTGCGTCCGGCCAGGTACCACACCCAGTCCGCCAGGACCGAGGCCAGCACGGCGGCGGCCAGCAATTGCATACCGTGCAGGGGCGAGGCGGCCAGGCTGCCGGCCAGCAGCAGGGTCGGCACCGCCGGCACCGGCAGCCCCAGTTGCTGCAGCAGCACGTTGAGGAAGACCACCCAGGCGGCGTCCCGTTGCAGGGCATCGGTCAGCTGGGCAAGGTCCATGGGCGGCTCCGGAGGCGGCAGGGAATTAGGGATGGGGCCAAGAAAAAGGGCCCGGGCTTGTCACTATAGCCCGGGCCCCGCGGGGAGTAGAAGCCGGCGGCCTCAGTCGGTGCGCACCGGCACGTAGAGGCGGGCGTCCTCCCGCTGGATGAGCAGGGCGAAGCGCTTGCCGGCCTGGTCCAGCAGTTCCTTGAGCTGGGCCGGGGAGGAGACCCGGGTGTTGTTCACCGCCAGGACCACGTCCCCTTCCTGCAGGCCGGCCCGGGCGGCGGGGCCGTTCACTCCCACCACCACCACGCCGCTGCTGCCCAGGGCCGCCGCCTCTTCCCGGGAGAGGGAACGCACGGCGAGGCCGACGCGGCCGCCGCCGGCGCTCTCGCCCCGGGCCTGGGGCGCCGTCTCGCTGGGCATGGCGGCCAGCACGGCCTGCTTCTCCAGGCGCTTGCCGTCCCGCAGCACGGTGAGGCCGAGCTTGGTGCCGGGAGCACTGTCGCCCACCTTGCGCGGCAGGTCGGTGGCCTCCTCGATGGGCACGCCGTCCAGGGCGATGATGACGTCGCCGGGCTGCAGGCCGGCCTTGTCCGCCGGGCTGCTGCGGTCTACTCCGGTCACCAGGGCGCCCACGGGCTTGGCCAGACCGAAGGACTCGGCCAGTTCCTTGGTCACCGGCTGCATGGTGACGCCGAGGCGGCCGCGCTGCACCTTGCCGGTCTTCTGCAGCTGCTCCTTGACCTTCATGGCGACGTCGATGGGGATGGCGAAGGAGATGCCCTGGTAGCCGCCGGAACGGCTGTAGATCTGGGAGTTGATGCCCACCACCTCGCCCTTGAGGTTGAACAGGGGGCCGCCGGAGTTGCCCGGGTTGATGGCCACGTCGGTCTGGATGAAGGGCACGTAGGTCTCGTCGGGCAGGGCCCGGGACTTGGCGCTGACGATGCCGGCGGTGACGGAGTTCTCGAAGCCGAAGGGGGCGCCGATGGCGGCCACCCACTCGCCCACCTTGAGGCGGTCCGGGCTGCCGATGCGCACCGTGGGCAGGTTGCTGGCGGCGATCTTGATCAGGGCCACGTCGCTGCGGCGGTCGATGCCCACCACCTTGGCCTTGAATTCCCGCTTGTCGGTGAGCTTCACCGCCACCTCGTCGGCATCGGCCACCACGTGGGCGTTGGTCAGCACATAGCCGTCGGCGCTGACGATGAAGCCGGAGCCGATGCCGCGGCTTTCCTGGGGTTGCTGGGAGCCCATGCCGGGGGCGATGCCGAAGCGGCGCAGGAAGTCGTAGAAGGGGTCGTTGGGATTGATGCCGCTGACGTTGCTGTTCTTGGCCAGGGTCACGGTGGAAATGTTCACCACCGCCGAACCCACCTGCTCCACCAGGGCGGAAAAGTCCGGCAAAGCGGCCAGGGGCGCGCCGGCGGCGGGCCCTGGGACGGCCGCGGCGGAGGCGGCGGCAACCGTGGCGGGGGCGGCGTTGGAGCGGGAGATCAGGGACAGGTCGGCCTGGGCGGCGACGAAGGCCAGCAGGCCGCCGGCGGCAAAGGCGGCGACGCTGCGGGAGAAACGGAACGGCAGGGGACGGAAGGGGATTTTGGTCATGGTCTTATATCCTCCAAAAGTTGGGGCACGGCAGAAGACTACCGAAAATCCGCCGCCATGCGCCTGACCTTACAAGGTGTTACAACGACGACACAGAACGTCATCAAGCAATGCCGGAGGAAATGGGGGCGCCGGCCGCCGAACACAAGCCCTGCCAAGAGGCAGAAGGGACGGCCATCTCCGGCATGGCATGGCGGAGATAGCCGTCCCTTCTAGGTTTGCAGCCACCCATCCTGGTGGCTCCGCGCTAGTCCCTAGATCTGCCGCTCCCGCCCGGCCCACCAGGGGTCCCGCAGGGTGCGCTTCAAGGTCTTGCCGGCGGCGTTGCGCGGAAAGTCGGGGACGATCTCCACCGAATGCAGGCGCTGGTACTTGGCCGCCACCCGCTCGTTCACCCAGTCCCGCAGTTCCGTCGGGCTCGCCGCCGCCGGCTGCCGCAGGACGATGGCGGCATGGGGCGTCTCGCCCCATTTATCGTGGGGAATGCCGAACACCGCCACCTCCCGCACCGCCGGGTGGCGGGCGGCCACCTCCTCGATGTCCTTGGGGTACACCTTGACCCCGCCGGAATCGATCATGTCCTTCTTGCGGTCCACCAGGTGCAGGTAGCCCTCCTCATCCCGGTAGCCCAGGTCGCCGGTATGCAGCCAGCCGTCCTTGAGGGTCTGGGCCGTCAGCTCGGGCCGGTTGTAGTAGCCGCTCATGAGGATGGGCCCCTTGCCCACCACCTCCCCCACTGCGCCGGGGGGCAGGTCGCGGCCGTCCTCGCCGACGATGCGCAGCTCGTAGAACTGGGGCGGGGTGCCCACCGAGAGAGGCTTGCGCAGGGACTGGCTGCGGTCGAGCACGGTGATGAAGCCTTCGGTGAGGCCGTACAGCTCGTAGAAGCGGTTGGGCAGGAGCCGGTTCAAAGCCTGCTTGCGCTCCTGCAGCAGGGGGGCGCCGACGGAGAGGAAGGTCTCGATGCTGGCCAGCTTCTCCGCGGCGAAATCCGGGTGGTCCAGGATGGCGACGATCTGGGAGGGCACCACCACCGTGTGAGTCACCTTTTCCTGCGCAATCAGGTCGATGGCCAGGGCCGCATCGAAGGCCCCGGCCAGGACATAGGTGGCCCCCAGGTAGAAGGCGGGGAACATGGTCAGCAGGGCGCCGTTGAAGACGATGCCGCCGCTGTGCAGCACCACCGACTCCGGCGTCATGCGCCAGGTGGAGGCCAGCAGGGTGCAATAGGCGGCGCGGCAGGCGTGGGACTGCAGGATGCCCTTGGGCTGGCCCGTGGTGCCGCTGGAATACATGATGGCGAAGATGTCGTCGCCGGCGGGGTGGGGCACGGCCGGCTCGTCCTCGGAAGCCGCTGCGGTGAGGGCAGCATAGGCGGGATGGTCGCCCGGGGAAGTCCCGGAATCCAAGGGCGCGGCAGATGAGGGATCGCCCTCCCCCACCACCACGATGCGCTCCCGGGCCAGGGCGGGCAGGGCCTGGCCCAGGCCATCCACTTCCGCCGCCGCAGCGGGGTGGATGAAGAGCGCCGCCGCTCCCGCATCCGCCAGCAGGCTGCCGAGGCCGGCGGCGTTGAGCAGGGGCGAGAGGGGTACCAGCACGGCGCCGATGCGCGGCACCGCCCAGTAGATTTCCAGCAGCTCCAGGCTGTTGGGCAGCACCGTCGCCACCCGGTCCCCTTTCCTGATACCCAGGGCCAGCAGGGCGTTGGCCAGGCGATTGACCCGGCGGTGGAACTGGCGCCAGGTGAGGCGCCGGGTCTGCCGGCCGTCGGCGAAGACCACGGCCGCGTGTTCGGGCCGGTAGCGGGCGTGGTGGGCGATGAGAGTGGTGGGTTGCTGCATGGGGCCTCCGGAGACGGGAGGCGGCAAAGGGCCGCCGGACAGCAGCCAGTCTAGGAAGGCGCCGGGGCCGGACCCAACGATTGTTTTGGAATATTTTTATGACAAAAGAACGGGGCCGGGGAGGTTGCCCTCGCCGGCCCCGCTGGCAGGCGCTCCCGCACGGGCGGGAGCTGCCGTGGTGGCGCTTACTTGGCCGGGCCCTTGCGGATCAGGCCCAGGGGCTTGCCCAGGGGCAGCAGGGTGCGGCCGAAGTAGCTGTTGATGAAGATGGAACCGGCGGCATAGAACCCCAGCAGGGCGATGGCCAGTTCGGACCAGGCGGCGGCACCGCTGAAGAAGGCGGGGGCCACGCCCAGCATGGAGAGGGCCAGGGAAGGCAGCAGCACGTTGATCAGCACCAGGATGGCGGCGAACACCTTGTTGGCTTCGAAAGCCGCCACCATGATGAAGATGGAGAAGATGAAGTAGGCGATACAGGCAAAGGCGAACTGGCGCGGGTCGGCCTTGGCCGCATCGATCTCGCCGAACCAGCCCAGGCTGATGGCCCAGTGCATGGCCACGGCGATCCAGAACAGGCCGTAGGCGCCGAGAACGATGGCGCCGAAGTAGTTGTTCTTCTTGAAGTCGATGGTGGAGGCCCAGATCTGGGCGATGGAACCCAGGAACAGGGCCCAGGGGATCAGGTAGGTGACGCCGCTGGTCCAGCCCAGTTTGGCGGAGGCGGCGACGAAAGTGACGGTGGCCAGGCCGAACACCCCCAGGGCGGTGGGGTCGGACATGACAATCTTGGTCTCCATGACCTGTGCTTGCTGCTGCATAAAAACTCCCTCGCGTTGTGTTTGATTGGATCGAGGTCGGTTTTTGCTGCCCTGGCCATGGCACAGAAAAGGGGGAAAGGCCTGGCGGCCCGCCCCCCTATTTCCAGCGACTGTCACCTGGCACCACCGCCAGGCGCAACAAATTACGAATTATGAAATCGTATTTACCGTATCTCGCCCGACACTATAGAGAGCCTTTATTTGCAGTCAATCCGCAGTGCACAATAGATTACGATTAGTAAAAACAATTGCTTATAAAACACCCTGACGGGATATCAGCCGCTGTTGCGCAGACCGGCGGCCACCCCGTTGATGGTGAGGTGGATGCCGCGGCGGATGCGCTCGTCCGTCTCCCCGGCCCGGTGGCGGTGCAGCAGTTCCACCTGCAGGTGATTCAGCGGGTCCATGTAGGGGAAGCGGTTGCGGATGGAGCGCTTCAGGAGCGGGTTGTCCGCCAGCAGTTCGGCCTGGTCCTCGATGGCCAGCAGCAGTTCCCGGGTGCGCTCCCACTCGGCCTTGATGCGGCCGAAGATGGCGGCGCGCAGCTCGGCATCGGTCACCAGTTCGGCGTAGCGGGAAGCGATGGCGATGTCGCTCTTGGCCAGCACCATGTCCATGTTGGAGAGCAGGGTGCGGAAGAAGGGCCAGTTGCGGTACATCTTGCGCAGGGTGGCCAGACCCGCCTCCCGCCCTTCCGGGTGCTCGCCCAGCCAGGCCTCGACGGCGCTGCCAAAGCCGTACCAGCCGGGCAGCATGAGGCGGCACTGGGCCCAACTGAAGACCCAGGGAATGGCCCGCAGGTCTTCGATGGCCTCCGACTTCTTGCGCGAGGCCGGGCGGCTGCCGATGTTGAGGTTGGCGATCTCGGAAACCGGCGTCGATTCGCGGAAATAGGTGGTAAAGCCCGGGGTCTCGTACACCAGGCCCCGGTAGGCGGCAAAGGCCAGCTGGGAAAGGCGGTCGAGCACGGCGTGGTAGGGCCGGGCCGGCTCCACCCGGTTTTCGTGGTCGGTGAGGGTGGCTTCCAGGGTGGCGGCGGCGAGAATCTCCAGGTTGCGCCGGCCCACTTCCGGGTTGGCGTACTTGGAGGCGATCACCTCGCCCTGCTCGGTGATGCGGATCTGGCCGGAGACAGCGCCGGCGGGCTGGGCCAGGATGGCCTGATAGCTGGGGCCGCCGCCCCGGCCGACGGAACCGCCGCGGCCGTGGAAGAGGCGCAGGCGCACGCCTGCTGCGGCAAAAACCCGGGTCAGGTCGATCTCGGCCTTGTACAGCTCCCAGCCGGAAGTGAGGAAGCCGCCGTCCTTGTTGCTGTCCGAATAGCCCAGCATCACCTCCTGCTCCTCGCCCCGGGCGGCCACCAGGGCCCGGTAGGCCGGCAGGGCAAAGAGGCTGGCCATGACCGGGGCGGAGCGGCGCAGGTCGTCGATGGTCTCGAACAGGGGAATGATGTTTACCGCCAGCTTCGGTTGGGCACCCGGAATCAGCAGCCCGGCCTCCTTGGCCAGCAGGGCCACTTCCAGCAGGTCGGAAGCGCCGTCGGTCTTGGAGATGATGCAGTTGGGCAGGGCGGCGTCGCCGTAGCGGGCCTTCAGTTCCCGGGCGGCGAAGAAGATGGCCAGTTCGCCGGCCGTTTCTTCCGAGTACGCCAGGTAGGGCGAGTAGAGGGGCCGGGGGCTGGCGATTTCCTCCGCCAGCAGGGCGATGCGTGCGGCTTCGTCGAGGGCGGAATAGGCTGCGACGGAAGGCAGGCGGCCGGCCAAGGCCAGCAGTTCGGCGACGCTGCGTTCGTGCACGTCCGAGTTCTGGCGCAGGTCGATGGGGGCCAGGTGGAAGCCGAACACCTGCACCGCCCGGATCAGGCGGCGCAGGCGGCCCCGGGCCAGCAGGCCGGCGCCGTGGGCGGCGAGGGAGGCGGCCAGCACCTGGAGATCGGCCACCAGGGCGGCGGACGAGTCATAGGGCGCGCTCTCGGCCACGGCGTGGCGCAGCGGCGGGTGCCGGTCCAGGGATTCGGAGGTGGCGGCCAGGCGGGCGTAGATGCCGGTGAGGGCGCGCCGGTAGGCTTCGTCCGCCCGGTGGGGGGAACGGTCCGGGGAGCGGTCGGCCAGGGCCGCCAGTTCCGCCGACACGGGCAGCAGCATCTGGGACAGGGGCAGGTCGGCGCCGAGGGCGTGGATTTCGTCGAGATAGAAATCCAGGGCGGCGGACGACTGCAGGCGCAGGGCCTCCTTGAGGATGTCGGCGGTGACGAAGGGGTTGCCGTCCCGGTCGCCGCCGATCCAGCTGCCGATGCGGAAGAAATTGGGCAGGTCCCAGGACTGCTCCGGGAAGCGGGATTTCAGCTGATCCTCGAACTGGCAGTAGAGCCGGGGCAGTTCGGCGAAGAAGGTGTCGTCGTAGTAGCTGATGCCGTTCTTCACCTCGTCCACCACCGCCAGCCGGTTGGGCCGCAGCATGCGGGTACGCCACAGGGTGAGCACGGCGGCGCGCAGGGCGGCGTCGTTGTCGGCCGCCTCTTCCGGGGTCATGGCCACCCGGTCCCGGGTATCCAGCAGGCGGGCCACCTCCCGCTGGCAGTGCAGGATGCTCTTGCGGCTGACCTCGGTGGGGTGGGCCGTCAGCACCGGCGAGACCAGGGCATGACCGAGGGCCTCGGCCAGGGCCCCGCCGCCGACGCCGGCTTCGGCCAGGCGCTCCAGGGCGTAGGCCAGACTGCCTTCCCGCGCCTCGGAGCCGGCGATTTCATGGGTGCGGCGGCGGCGGATGTGGTGCTGATCCTCGGCGATGTTGGCGAAGTGCAGGAAATAGGTGAAGGCCCGCACCACGGAGAGCATGGTGTCCCGGGGCAGGCCGTTGAGGATGGCGGCCAGCTCGTCCCGGGCCGCAGGCTCCTGGTCCCGGGCGAAGCGCACGGCGATCTGGCGGATGGTCTCGACGGCGGTGAAGGCCTCGCCGCCCTCCTGTTCGCGCACGGTGTCGCCGAGGAGGCGGCCGAGGAGGCGGATGTCCTCCCGCAGGGGCTGGTCCTTGTCGGCGGCGGCGGAGAGGTCGGCAGAAGGGGCGGGAGCGTGCAGGGACACGGTTTTTCCTTGGATGCGAGTCATGACCCGGCCAGATTACTGCGCTGCAACAGAGGCGCCTATGGGGGTTTTCACCGATGCCGCGCCGGGGATGGCGCTTTTGTGCCGCATCAAAGTGGCGCCCCGCCCCCATGCTAGAATGGGCGCCACTTTTTTCCACCCGCCGCACGGCATTTTCACGCTTTTCCGGGGACCGCTTTGACCACTACGCCCGCTACTGTCACCACTCCTTCCCGCATCGTCATCGCCTCCCGGGAATCCCGCCTGGCCATGTGGCAGGCCGAGCACGTGCGCGACCGCCTGGCCGAGATCCACGCCGGCGCCGAAGTCTCCATCCTGGGCATGACCACCCAGGGCGACCAGATCCTCGACCGCCCCCTGTCCACCATCGGCGGCAAGGGCCTCTTCATCAAGGAACTGGAAGTGGCCATGGAAGAAGGCCGGGCCGACCTGGCGGTGCACTCCCTGAAGGACGTGCCCATGGACATGCCCGAAGGCTTCGCCCTGGTGGCCATCTCCGCCCGGGAGAATCCCCGGGACGCCTTCGTCTCCAATAAGTTCCGCGACCTGGAAGACCTGCCGGAAGGCGCCGTGGTCGGCACCTCCAGCCTGCGCCGGGAAGCCATCCTGCGGGCCAAGTACCCCAAGCTGCAGATCCGCAGCCTGCGCGGCAACCTGGACACCCGCCTGCGCAAGCTCGACGAAGGCCAGTACGACGCCATCATCCTGGCCGCCGCCGGCCTCATCCGCCTGGGCCTCTCAGACCGCATCCGCTCCGTGCTCACCCCCGAGCAGTCCCTGCCGGCCCCCGGCCAGGGCGCCCTGGGCATCGAGGTGCGGGCCGACCGCCTGGATGCCGCCGCCTGGGTGGCGCCCCTCAACGACGCCACCACCGCCGCCTGCGTCATCGCCGAGCGGGCCTTCTCCCGGGCCCTGGGCGGCAGCTGCCAGATTCCCCTGGGCGGTTACGCCGAAATGAAAAACGGCCAGGTCTGGCTGCGGGGCTTCGTCGCCAGCGTGGACGGCCAGCAGATGGTGGAAGGCGAAGCCTGGGGCACCCCGGTGGAAGCCGCCGCCCTGGGCCGCCAGCTGGCCGAGGACCTGAAGGCCAAGGGCGCCGGCGAAATCCTCGCCGCCCTGGCTTGTGCCAAGCACTGATTGAAAACCCTTAGCCACAGAGGGCACAGAGAACGCAGAGAAAAACGAGGGCAAAGCAAAGGCAAGGAGTTGCCACTGACGTGGATTCCCTCCTGCCGGTTTTCCCCTCTGTGTTCTCTGTGCCCTCTGTGGCAAAAATGACATGCCCCTGACCGGCCGCACCATCGTCGTCACCCGGCCCCGGGCCCAGGCGGACAGCCTGGCCCAGGCCATTGCCGCTGCCGGCGGCACTCCCCTGCTCTACCCCCTGCTGGAAATCGAGGCCGCCGACCCGGCAGCGCTGCAGGCCGTGGCCCCCCGTCTGGCGGACTACGCCATCGTCTTCTGCGTCAGTCCCAATGCGGTGGAACACGCCCTGCCCACTCTCCTGGCGGCCGGCCCCTGGCCGGCCGGCACCCGCCCGGCCGGCGTCGGCACCGGCACGGAAAAGGCCTGGGCCCGCTTCGGCCTGGGCCAGGTCATCGCCCCCAGGGAACGTTTCGACTCCGAGGCATTGCTGGAACTGCCGGAATTCCAGGCCGAGGCCGTGGCCGGCAAGAAGGTGCTGATCCTGCGCGGCGATGGCGGCCGGGAGCTGCTGCGGGAAACCCTGGAAGCCCGGGGCGCCACGGTGGACGTGCTCACCTGCTACCACCGCCGCCCGCCGAGCCAGGGCACGGCAGCCCTGGAGCAGGCCTGGACCGCCGGCCGCCTTGATGCCATCATCATCTCCTCCAGCGAAGCCCTGCGCCACCTGTGGCAGTTGCTGGACGAAGACGGCCGCCGCCGCCTGGCCCAAACGCCCCTGTTCGTCCCCCACGAGCGCATCGCCCAGGGGGCCAAGGACCTGGGACTGCAACGGGTCATCCTCACGCCCCCTGCCGACCAGGGCCTATTGGCCGGCTTATGCGCCTATAATTGGGCTCAATAATTCGCTTCAGACAACACGGCCCCAGCCATGAACGACTCCCTGCCCCCCAACGAGAGCCCTGCCCCTGCCGAGACGACGCCTGCGGCGTCCCCCACCCCGCCCCCGGCCAAGCCGCGCCAGGAAGCCTGGCGCAATCCCTGGATCGGCGTCGCCGTGGTGGCCCTGGGCCTGGCCGGCTGGCAGTGGGTGGAAACCCGCATCAAGCTCTCCGACACCCAGCAGGAACTGGCCAAGCGCCTGGCCGACGCAGACAGCCTGTCCAAGGAAACCCGGGGCGTGGCCAAGCAGTCCCAGGAGGAAGTGGGCCGTCTGCAGGCCAAGCTGGGCGCCCTGGAAGCCAAGCTGGCCGAATCCCAGAACCAGCAGGCCGCCCTGGAAAACCTCTACCAGGACCTGGCCCGCAACCGGGACGAAGCGGCCCTGGCCGAAATCGAGCAGAGCGTCACCCTGGCCGCCCAGCAGCTGCAGCTGGCCGGCAACGTGCAGGGCGCCATCCTGGCCCTGCAGGCCGCCGACGCCCGCCTCTCCCGCAGCGAACGGCCCCAGTTCACCGCCCTGCGCAAGACCATCAACCGGGATCTGGAAAAGCTGCGTGCCGCTCCCTATGTGGATGTTTCCGGCATGAACCTGCGCCTGGAAAACATCATCGTCGCCACCGACACCCTGGCCCTAGCCTTCGACGAGCGCCCCAAGCCCGAGAAGGAGGCCAAGGAAGCCGCCCCTGACGGTACGCCCGCCAGCGGCTTCTGGCAGCGCCTGGGCCTGGACCTGTGGAGCGAGGTGAAGGGCCTGGTGCGCATCCAGCGCTTCGACCGCCCCGAACCGGCCCTGCTCTCCCCCTCCCAGAGCTTCTTCCTGCGGGAGAACCTCAAGCTGCGCCTGCTCAATGCCCGCCTGGCCCTGCTTTCCCGGGACCAGTGGACCTTCCGCAGCGAGCTGAAGATGTCCCAGGCCTGGCTGGAGCGCTACTTCAACACCAACGACAAGTCGGTGCAGACCGCCATCGCCAGCGTCAAGCAGCTGGCCGGCACCGAAATCGTCATCGAGCTGCCCCTGCTCAACGACAGCCTCAACGCCCTGAAGACCCTGAAGCTGGCCAAGGAGCGCAAATGAGAGGCCTGTTCTGGATTCTCGCCCTGTTCGCCGCCGCCGTCGGCCTGGCCCTGGCGGCCCGGGTCAATGACGGCTACGTGCTGGTGGTGTTCCCGCCCTGGCGTCTGGAAGTCTCCCTCAACCTGCTGATCATCGGCCTCATCGCCGCCTTCGCCGTGCTGCACGGCCTGCTGCGCCTGGTTTCCCTGACCCTGGGCCTGCCCGCCCGGGTCAGCGAGTTCCGCGAACGGCGCAGCAAGGACAAGGCCGCCACCGCCCTGCAGGACGCCCTGCGCCACTTCTTCGAAGGCCGCTACGGCCAATCCATGAAGCGGGCCGAGGAATCCTTCAGCGCCGGTTACGTGCCCGGCCTCTCCGCCCTGGTAGCCGCCCGGGCCGCCCACGCCCTGCGCGAAAACGCCAAGGAAGGCCAGTGGCTGAAGGATGCTGAAGGGGACAACAACCTGAGGGTCGCCCGCCTCATGCTGACCGCCGAGATGCGCCTGGATTCCCGGGACTTCAGCGGCGCCCTGGACGCCCTGCGCCAGCTACAGGAAACCGCCGGCCGCCACATCGCCGCCATGCGCCTGGAACTGAAAGCCCAGCAGGGCCGCAAGGACTGGGAACAGGTACTGCGCCTGGCCCGGCAGTTGGAGAAGCGGGACGCCCTGGCACCGGAGCAGGCCCGGGAAATCATCCTCAAGGCCCACCGGGAAAACATCCGCCAGCGCCAGGAAGACACCCCTTCCCTGCTCGCCTACCTGCGCACCATCCCCAGCCGGGAAGGCTCGCCCCGCCTGGCCGCCACCGTGGCCCGGGCCCTGCTCAGCCTGGACGCCAAGGCCGAGGCCCTGAAGGTGGTGGAAAGCACCCTGGAAAAGTGCGACGAGGACGACTGGAATTCGGACCTGGTGGAAATCTACGGCCAGGTGGCCGTGGCCGACGCCGACGGCGGCGAGCTCACCGCCCGCATCGCCCGGGCCGAGGGCTGGCTCAAGCAGCGCCCCCGGGATGCCGGCCTGCTCCTGGCCCTGGGCCGGCTGTGCCTGCAGCAGAAGCTGTGGGGCAAGGCCCAGAACTACCTGGAAGCCTCCCTCTCGGTGGAGGAAAGCCGCGATGCCCACCTGGAACTGGCCCGGCTGCTGGACCAGCTGGAGCGCCCCGGCGAGGCCGACCGCCACTACCGCCAGGGCTCGCGCCCGGACCTCTACCGCAACTGACGGCCCGACGGCCCCTTACGGGGGCCTGTTGCGGCAGCCGGGAAGCGCGCTAGAATGGTCATCCCAACGAGGGAAACACAGACAACACAGAGGGTATACGGGGACTAGTCATGCTCAACATCGATCTGCGCAAAATCTACAACTTCTACCCGGTGGAGCCGGCCCCCGATGCGGCCAACCTGCCCACCGGCGGCGACATCTACTACGAGTGCCTGGACTGCACCACCGTCATCAACTCGGTGCCCCACATCAAGAGCGCCTGCCCCTGCGGCAACCTGACCGGCGGCGGCGGCAACCTGACGGTGAAGCACCCGGACCGGGTGAAGGTGGTCAAGGGCAAGCTGAAGTAAGCCAAGCCGCAACGAAAAAAAGGGAGCCCATGGCTCCCTTTTTTATTGGCCGCTGCCGGCGCCGGCGGACGGTTGCACGACCTGCGCCAGCAGCCAGTATCCACACCATTCTCGACAGACATGCCTGGGAGAATGGCTTCCCGCCTGCCTCCCGGGCCGGGTGCCCTAGACCCAATCCCGCGGCGGCAGGAAGTCGGTGTACAGGGCGGCTTCGGCGCTGCCCGCTTCCGGCTGCCAGTCGTAGCGCCACTTGACCACCGGCGGCATGGACATGAGGATGGATTCGCTGCGGCCGCCGGATTGCAGGCCGAACAGGGTGCCCCGGTCCCACACCAGGTTGAATTCCACGTAGCGGCCCCGGCGGTAGGCCTGGAAGTCCCGCTCCCGCTCGCCGTAGGCCAGGTGGCGGCGCTGTTCCAGGATGGGCAGGTAGGCCGACACGAAGGCATCGCCGACGCTGCGGGTGAGGTCGAAGCAGCGTTCGAAGCCGCCCTCGTTGAGGTCGTCGTAGAAGACGCCGCCGACGCCCCGGGGCTCGTTGCGGTGCTTGAGGAAGAAGTATTCGTCGCACCACTTCTTGTAGCGCGGGTGCACCGTCTCGCCGAAGGGCGCCAGGGCGTCCTTGCAGGTCTGGTGGAAGTGGCGGGCATCCTCGGCGAAGCCGTAATAGGGGGTCAGGTCCATGCCGCCGCCGAACCACCACACCGGCTCCTGGCCCTCTGCCGTGGCGATGAAGAAGCGCACATTCATGTGGGCCGTGGGGCAGTAGGGATTGCGCGGATGCAGCACCAGGGAGACGCCCATGGCCTCGAAGCTGCGGCCGGCCAGTTCGGGCCGGTTGGCGGTGGCCGACGGCGGCAGGTTGCCGCCGGTGACATGGGAGAAATTGACGCCGCCCCGTTCGAACAGGTGGCTCTCCTCGATCACCCGGGATTCGCCGCTGCCGCCCTGGGGCCGCTGCCAGGCATCGCGGCGGAAGGTGCCGCCGTCCAGGGCCTCGAGGGCGGCGATGATGCGGTTCTGCAGGTCGGTGAGGTAGGCGCGGACGGGGGCGCTGCTGGGAAGCTGGCTCATGGGGAATTCTCGCAGGGGAAAAGAAACGGGGCGGTCATGGCCGCCCCGCTGTTTAGTGTGGTGTTGCGCGCAAAGGTTCAGCGGCTGACGGCCCGGTAGCCGATGTCCTTGCGGTACTGGACGCCGTCGAAGCGCACCTGGGCGGCCACTTCGTAGGCCCGCTTCTGGGCCAGCTTGACGTTGTCGCCCAAGGCGGTGACGCACAGCACACGGCCGCCGGAGGTCAGCACTTCGCCGTTGGGGCCGCTGCTGGTGCCGGCGTGGAAGACCTGGGCATCGTCGCCGAAGGCGTTGCCGTGGGCCGGCAGGCCGGTGATGACGTCGCCCTTCTTCGGCGTGTCGGGATAGTTGGCGGCGGCCAGCACCACGCCGAGGGCGACGCGGCGGTCCCACTCGGCTTCCACCTGGTCCAGGGTGCCGGCGATGGCGTGCTCCAGGACCTTGGTCAGGTCGGACTTGAGCCGCATCATGATGGGCTGGGTTTCCGGGTCGCCCATGCGGCAGTTGAATTCCAGGGTCTTCACGGAGCCGTCCTTGCCGATCATCAGACCGGCGTAGAGGAAGCCGGTGAAGGGGATGCCGTCGGCTTCCATGCCGCGCACCGTGGGCATGATGATTTCGCGCATGACCTTGGCGTGCACTTCCGGAGTCACCACGGGCGCCGGGGAATAGGCCCCCATGCCGCCGGTGTTGGGGCCGGTGTCGCCGTCGCCGATGCGCTTGTGGTCCTGGCTGGAGGCCAGGGGCAGCACGTTCTTGCCGTCCACCATGACGATGAAGCTGGCTTCCTCGCCGTCGAGGAAGTCCTCGATCACCACCCGGGCGCCAGCGTCGCCCAGGGCGTTGCCGGAGAGCATGTGGTCGATGGCGGCGTGGGCTTCCGCCAGATCCATGGCCACCACCACGCCCTTGCCGGCAGCCAGGCCGTCGGCCTTGATGACGATGGGGGCGCCCTGGCGATCCACGTAGGCGTGGGCCGCGGCAGCGTCGGAGAAGGTCTCGAAGCCGGCGGTGGGAATCTTGTGGCGGGCCATGAAGCGCTTGGCGAAATCCTTGGAGGATTCCAGCTGGGCCGCTTCCTTGGTGGGGCCGAAAATCTTCAGGCCCCGGGCGCGGAAGATATTGACCACGCCGGCTGCCAGGGGCGCCTCGGGACCCACCAGGGTGAGGTGGATCTTTTCCTTCTCGGCGAAGTCGGCCAGGGCCACCGGATCGGTGATGTTGAGGTTTTCCAGTTCCGCTTCCCGGGCGGTGCCGGCGTTGCCGGGCGCCACGTAGACCTTCTGCAGGCCGGGGGACTGGGACAGCTTCCAGGCCAGGGCGTGCTCGCGGCCGCCGGAACCGATGACGAGGAGTTTCATTGTTTGTCCTTTGCGCTTCTCAGATATTGCACTGGGTACTGTACCAATGCGCTCGGCGGGGCAGCCCGGCTGCCCCGTCACGCAATCAATGGCGGAAGTGGCGGGCGCCGGTGACCACCATGGCCAGGCCGTGCTCGTCGGCGGCGGCAATCACTTCGGCGTCACGCATGGAGCCGCCGGGCTGGATCACGGCCTTGGCGCCGGCCTGGGCCAGCACGTCCACGCCGTCGCGGAAGGGGAAGAAGGCGTCGGATGCCACACAGGAACCGTCCAGGGAGAGGCCGGCGGCCTGGGCCTTGATGGCGGCGATCTTGGTGGAATCGACGCGGCTCATCTGGCCGGCACCCACGCCCAGGGTCATGCCGCCGCCGCAGAAGACGATGGCGTTGGACTTGACGAACTTGGCGACGCGGTAGGCAAAGAGCAGGTCTTCCAGCTGGGCATCGGTGGGGGCCTTCTTGGTCACCACTTTCAGGTCGGAGGGCTGGACGTTGAACATGTCCGGGCTCTGGATCAGCAGGCCGCCGCCGACGCGCTTGTATTCGAAGGCGTGGTAGGCGCGCTGCAGGGGCACTTCCAGCACCCGCAGGTTGGTCTTGCCGGCCAACAGTTCCTTGGCAGCGGCAGTGAAGGCCGGGGCGATCAGCACTTCGACGAAGTGCTTGCGCTCGTTCATGGCGTTCACCACATCCACGTCCACGGTGCCGTTGAAGGCGATGATGCCGCCGAAGGCGGAGGTGGAGTCGGTCTTGAAGGCATTTTCATAGGCTTCCAGCAGCTTGCCGCCGATGGCCACGCCACAGGGGTTGGCGTGCTTGATGATGACGCAGGCCGGGGTGTCGAAGACCTTGACGCATTCCCAGGCGGCATCGGCATCGGCGATGTTGTTGTAGGACAGTTCCTTGCCCTGCAGCTGGCTGTAGTTGGCGATGGCGCCGGGGGTGTGCACCGGGTCCTTGTAGAAGGCGGCCTGCTGGTGGGGGTTCTCGCCGTAGCGCAGCACTTCGACGCGGTCGAAGGCGGCATGGTAGGCGGCGGGGAACTGCTGGGGCTGGTTCTGCTCGTCCAGGCTGGTGAGCCAGTTGGCGATGGCGGAATCGTAGCGGGCGGTATGGGTGAAGGCCTTCTTGGCCAGGCCGAAGCGGGTGTTGAGGGACAGCTCGCCGCCGTGGCCCTGCATTTCGTCCAGCAGGGGCTGGTAGTCGGCCGGATCGGTGACGATGGCGACACCGGCGTAGTTCTTGGCGGAGGAGCGGACCATGGCGGGGCCGCCGATGTCGATGTTCTCGATGGCATCTTCCAGGGTGACGTTGGGCTTGGCCACGGTCTCGCGGAAGGGATAGAGGTTCACGCACACCAGGTCGATGGTGGGAATGCCGTGCTGCTCGATGGTGGCCAGGTGCTCGGGCAGGTCGCGGCGGGCCAGGATGCCGCCGTGCACCTTGGGATGCAGGGTCTTGACGCGGCCGTCGAGCATTTCCGGGAAGCCGGTGTAGTCGCCGATTTCGGTGACCGCCAGGCCGGCGTCGCGCAGCATCTTGGCGGTGCCGCCGGTGGACAGGAGCTTGACGCCTTGGGCGGCCAGGCCTTGGGCGAATTCGAGAACGCCGCGCTTATCGGAAACGGAAATGAGGGCTTGACGGATTTTCATGGTGGATGCGATGAAAGATTGAAAACGGTGAATGGCGATGAAACGGGAACGGGTGGGGCTCAGATGAGCTTGTAGTCCACCAGTTTCTTGCGCAGGGTATTGCGGTTGATGCCCAGCATCTCGGCGGCCAGGGTCTGGTTGCCGCCGGCCTGCTGCAGAACGATCTGCAGCATGGGTTTTTCCACATTACGCATGACCATGTCGTAGATGGCTGCCGGACGCTCCCCGTCCAGGTCCCGGAAATACTGCTCCAGTGCCCCGAACACGCAGGCGGAAATATCATTGTTATTGCGGCTCATGGCCGAGGTACCTCTCCAAAAGTGTGTTGCTGACGCCCTCTGTGAGGCGGCGTCCGGCCTGCCCGGGAAGCGCGCGGCTCCCGCTCAGGCGGCCAGATCGTGATCCTGCTCTTGTTGTGGTGCTTCGTACTTCAGGTGTTCGCCGGCCTGGGCCAGGCTGGCAAAGAATTCGTTGACGGCGGCCTGCTGGGCATCCAGTTCCATGAGCTGGTTCATGGTCTTGCGGAAGGCGGCGGAACCCACCAGGCCCTTGGTGTACCAGGAGATATGCTTGCGGGCGATCTTCACCCCGGTCTCGATGCCGTAGAAGGCATAGAGGTCCTGCAGGTGCTCCTGCAGGATGCGGTGGATTTCCTCCACCCGGGGCGGGGGCAGGTGCTCGCCGGTCTTCAGGAAGTGTTCGATCTCGCGGAAAATCCAGGGCCGGCCCTGGGCGGCGCGACCGATCATGACGCCGTCGGCGCCGGTCACTTCCAGCACATGCCTGGCCTTTTCCGGGGTGGTGATGTCGCCGTTGGCGATCACCGGAATGCCGATCTGGCTTTTCACCAGGGCGATGGTTTCGTATTCGGCCTCGCCGGTGTACTGGTCGGCCCGGGTGCGGCCATGGATGGCCACGGCGCGGATGCCGGATGCCTCGGCGATGCGGGCGATGGTGGGGGCGTTCTTGTTGAGGCGGTTCCAGCCGGTGCGGAACTTGAGGGTCACCGGGGTATCGGGCACGGCGCCGACCACGGCCTCCAGGATGCGGCCCACCAGCACCTCGTCCTGCATCAGGGCCGAGCCGGCCATGACGTTGCACACTTTCTTGGCAGGGCAGCCCATGTTGATGTCGATGATCTGGGCGCCGTTGTCCACGTTGTACTTGGCCGCCTCAGCCATCATGGCCGGATCGGCGCCGGCGATCTGCACGGAAATGGGCGCCACTTCCCCTTCGTGGTTGGCCCGGCGCTGGGTTTTCTTGCTGCCGTAGAGCAGGGAATTGGAGGTGACCATCTCGGACACCGCCAGGCCCGCGCCCAGGGTCTTGCACAATTGCCGGAACGGCCGGTCCGTGACCCCCGCCATGGGAGCGACGAACAGATTGTTGCGCAAGGTAAAACCGCAAAATTCCATAGGTATTGCCGGGCAAGAAAGGGGTGAGGAAGGGGGCGGATTCTACCCCAAGCGCTGCCTAAAAAATAGTCACCAGACGGGGCGCGGCTTTGCGGGGCACAGGCGGAACCCGAAAAACCAATTTGTGAAATAAGTCACAGATAACAAAGACTACCCCAACCTGGGTAAGCAACTGGCTTTTTCGCTGCCGGAAGTCGCCCGGGCCAGACAGAAACACGCCTCCATTCAACGGAAAGGGGCAGTGGCACCGTCAGGGCAAGGCGCGCCGGCCCGCCGTTGGCTCACTGCCAACAAGGGCCAGCGCAACGCCGCCCTGGCGGTGTCAATGCCCCTTTACGGCCAGGCGCGGGCGCCCCAGATCATGCGCTTGGCGACAAAATGGCGGGCCGGCGGGAACAGGTCCAGGGCCAGCAGGCCCAGGCCCCGGGCCAGGCGCAGGGGGGCAATGTCGTTGGAGAAGAGACGCACGATGCCGTCGGTGAACAGGGCGCTGCCCTGCCGGTCCGTCCGTCGCCCCCGGGCGTAGGCCTGGAGCGTTGCCGCAGCCCCGGGGTCCGGGCTGGGAGCCAGGAGGGACGCCAGTTCCCAGGCATCGCGCAGGCCCAGGTTGAAGCCCTGGCCGGAGACCGGATGCAGGGTCTGGGCGGTGTTGCCGACCCACACTTCCCGCTGGGCCACGGTCTCCTGGCGCAGGCGCAGGGCCAGGGGGAAGCGGGCCCGGGGGCCGGCGCCGGTGAAGGTGAGGCGGTTGCCGAACTGGGCCTGGAGGGCGGCGACGAAGGCCTCGTCGTCCAGCCCCATGAGCCAGTCGGCCTTGGCCGGCGGCACGGTGAAGACGATGGCGTAGCCGTCCTCCAGGGGCAGCAGGGCCAGGGGACCGTCGGCGGTGAAACGCTCCCAGGCCTGGCGGCCGTGGGGTTCCCGGGTGCGCACTTCGGCCAGCACCGCATGCTGGCGGTAATCCCGCACCGACACGGCCGGGTCGTCGTAGGGCGTGCCTTCGGCATGGACCAGCAGGCGGGCGCCCAGGCGCAACACCTCGCCCTGCTGCTGCAGGGTGACGCCGACGCCGGCCCCATCGGCACGCCAATCCACGGCCCTGCTCTGGCGCAGGACGCTGATGGCCGGCGTCCGGGCCACCCGTTCGGCCAGGGCCGCGGCCAGGTCGCCGTAGCGCATGACGTAGCCGAGGGAGGGCAGCTGGTAGTCGGCCGCGGTCATGACGGCGCGGCCGAAGCCGTCCCGCTGGGAGATATGGATGTGGTCGATGGCGGTGGCGGCCCGGGCGTTCCAGGCCTCCAGGGTTTCCAGCAGCTGGCGGGCGCCGTGGGACAGGGCCAGGGCCCGGGGATCGCCGGCTGCGGCGTCGGCCGGGGCGGCATCCACCAGGGTCACCCGGTGCCGGCTGGCGGCCAGGGCCAGCGCCAGGGTCATGCCCACCGGGCCGGCGCCCAGGACCAGGATGTCGGTATCGGGGGCGGCGCTCACGACAGATGCTCCATGACCGCCTCGATCTCCGCCACGGTGCGGGGCGCCGTGGTGTAGACGCGGCAGCCGTCGGCGGTGACCACCACGTCGTCCTCGATGCGGATGCCGATGCCGTGCAGGTGGGCCGGCACGTCGTCGCCGGGGCGGATGTAGAGGCCGGGTTCGACGGTGAGGGTCATGCCCGGCTGCAGGGTCACCCAGTTGTCCCCTTCCTTGTATTCGCCGGCATCGTGCACGTCCAGCCCCAGCCAGTGGCCGGTGCGGTGCATGTAAAAACGGGTATAGGCCTTGCCTTCGACGAGGGTATCCACGTCGCCCTTGAGCAGGCCCAGATCCACCATGCCCCGGGTCAGGACCCGCACCGCCGCATCGTGGGGGGCCATGAAGGCGACGCCGGGACGGGTGGCGTCGATGGCTGCCGCCTGGGCCGCCAGGACGATTTCGTAGACATCCCGCTGGGCCGCGGAAAAGCGGCCATTGACGGGGAAGGTGCGGGTGATGTCGGAGGCGTAGCCCTCCACCTCGCAGCCGGCGTCGATCAGCACCAGGGCGCCGTCGGCCAGCAGCTTGTCGTTTTCCACATAGTGCAGGACGCAGGCGTTGGCACCGCCGGCGACGATGGGCGGATAGGCGTGGGAGGAGGCGCCGCGGCGGCGGAATTCATAGGTCAGCTCAGCCTCCAGCTCGTACTCGGCGAGGCCGGGACGGCAGCGGGCCATGGCCCGGGCATGGCCGGCGGCGGCGATGTCGGCGGCGCGCTGCATGCAGTCCAGCTCGTGGGCATCCTTCACCAGGCGCTGCCGGTCCAGGGCGGCGCGCAGGTCGCGGATTTCCGTCGGGGCCCGCTTGCCGGCCCGGCTCTGGGCCCGCACCGCATTGAGGGCGCCGGCGATGCGGGCATCCCAGTCGCTGTCATGGCCGAGGGAATGCCAAAGGGAGTCCCGGTCCGCCAGCAGTTCGGCCAGGCGGCCGTCCAGTTCGCCGATGGGATAGGCGGCATCGACACCGAAGGCTTCCCGGGCGGCCTCGGGACCATAGCGGAAGCCGTCCCAGATTTCCCGCTCCTCGTTTTTCTCGCGGCAGAAGAGCAGGGACTGGGGCTCGGCCCCGCCCACCAGCACCAGCACCGCATCGGGCTCGGGAAAACCGGTGAGATACCAGAAATAGGAATCGAAGCGGTAGGGATGGTGGGTGTCCCGGTTGCGCACCCGCTCGGGCGCGGTGGGAACGACGGCGACGCCGTTGCCGAGGGCCTGCAGCAGGCGTTGGCGACGGGCGCGGAAAGGATCTTGGGTCATGGCGGAGAGCCTCGTATTACCTTGTTTCTAGGACGTTCGACGTAATGCTTTTGCGGACGGGTTTGGCTATAGTGCGCACGTCTTTGTCATGCCCCGCCGTCGGATATCAACATGATCAACACCTTGAAGCAGCTCGAAAGCCATCGGGAGCAGATCATCGCTCGCCTGCCCAGTTATTGCCAGAGCCGCATCAACGACCGCTTCGGCCGTTACCAGAACGAGTGCCAGGAATGCCGCCGTCTGCTGCGCAATTTCGCCAGCGACCACAACGAACACCCGGACCAGGCGGCGGGCCGCCTGCGTCAGCACATCATCAACTGCGACTGCCTCGGCGGCGCCCATCTGCGGCGCAGCGCCGACCGGCAGCCGGCCACGGCCCGCTGAGGCCGCCGCCGGGCTAGACCCGGGCGGCACCGCCCAGTTCCGCATCCAGGGCCTGCAGGCGGGCCGGCGTGCCCACATCCTCCCAGCGCCCCCGGTACAACTCGCCCCCCACCTGGCCCCGGGCCATGGCCTGGCGCAGCAGGGGCGCCAGCTTGGCCGGCTGGCCGGCCACGAGTCCGGCAAAGAGGGCAGGGCGATAGAGGCCGATGCCGGCGAAGGTATGGCGCGGTGTGCCGGCATCCGTCACCCGCCCATCCGCCAGCGCAAAATCCCCTTCCGGGTGCTGGGGCGGATTGGGTACCAGCACCAGATGGGCCTGGTCCTCGCCCAGGGCCAATGCCGGCGCCCGGCCCACATCCCAGTCGCAATAAACGTCACCGTTGATCACCAGGAAAGGCTCCTCTCCCAGCAGGGACAGGGCCTGGACGATGCCGCCGGCAGTTTCCAGGGCCCCCGGCGGCTCGGGCGAATAGGCGAGATGCAGGCCCCAGGCGGAACCATTGCCGAGGGCGGCCTCGATCTGCGCCCCCAGGTGGGCATGGTTGATCACCACCTCGCGGAAGCCCGCGGCGGCCAGGCGCTCCAGGTGCCAGACGATGAGGGGCTTGCCGCCCACCGGCAGCAGGGGCTTGGGGCAGGTGTCGGTGAGGGGGCGCATGCGTTCGCCGCGCCCCGCCGCCAGGATCATGGCCCGCATCAGAAGGTGTAGCCCACCTGGACTTCGCCCTGGGGCTCCAGCTCGTCGAGGAGCCGGGCCAGGGCCCGCAGGTCGCCGTAACGCTCGCAGGTGCGGCGCAGGTAGGACATGACCCGGGGCATGTCCTTCAGGTAGCCGTCCTTGCCGTCCCGATGGCAGAGGCGGGCAAAGATGCCCAGGACCTTGAGCTGGCGCTGGGCCCCCATCCACTCGTAGTCCTTGTAGAAATCGTCGAAATTGGCATGGACCGGCAGGCCGGCCTTGCGCGCCTTTTCCCAGTAGCGGATGACCCAGTCCAGTTCCTGATCCTCTTCCCACTGGATGTAGGCATCGCGGAAGAGGGACACCAGGTCGTAGGTGATGGGGCCGTACACCGCGTCCTGGAAATCGATGATGCCCGGATTGGGAATGGTCACCATGAGGTTGCGGGAGTGGTAATCCCGGTGCACATACACCGAGGGCTGGGCCAGGTTGTTGGCCAGCAGCTTGGCGAAGACGTCGTCCAGCACATGCTGCTGCTTGTCGCTGAGGCTCTTGCCCAGGTGCTTGCCCACATACCATTCGGGGAACAGGTCCAGCTCCCGCTGCAGCAGGGCCGCATCGTAGGGAGGCAGCTCCCCGGGCCGGCTGGCCTGCTGGATGCGCACCAGGGCATCCACCGCCTCGCCGTAGAGGGCCCCGGCGTTTTCCCCGTCCAGCACCGACAGGTAGGTGGTGCTGCCCAGGTCGGAAAGGAGCAGGAAACCCTGGGCCAGGTCGGCAGCGAAAACCTCCGGCACATGCACCCCGGCGCCCCGCAGCAGCTGCTCCACATGCAGCCAGGGGGCGCAGTCTTCGTGGCTCGGCGGCGCATCCATGACGATGCGGGAAGGGCTGCCGTCGGCAAAGCTGACACGGAAATAGCGCCGGAAGCTGGCATCGGCGGAAGCCGGGGTCAGGCTGAAGGTTGCACCGGAAAACTGACTCTCTAGCCAGGCCTGAAGCTGGGCGGTACGCGGCATGCCGCTTCTCCTCGTTCGAAGATGCTAAAATGCGGCGATTTTAGCATCCACGCTGCACGCCTCACGGGGCTTCGCCGCGGCATGCCCACCGATTTCCCTGAATTCCCTGTCCATGCCATTTGCCCGTCGCCCTCTGGCGCTCCTTCTCTGCTGCGGCTTTGCCGGTGCCGTTCTCGGCTCCCTACCCGAGGAAGCGCTCGCCCAGGGAATGACGCCGCTGAGTGTGGATCCGACCCTGCTCGGCCTGCCGCCGGCCCAACCCAAACCCAAGCCTGCCCCCCGTCCCGCCGAAGCGGAAAGCGCCCCCCGGGCCACGGCCACCCCGGTGACCGCTCCGGAGCCGATCCCGAGCAAGGAACTGAACAACGACGGCCCCGCGCCGGCAGCTGCCAAGCCGGCACCGGCCACCAAAGCCGTGGCGGCTCCCGCTCCCCAGCCCGCGCCGGCACCGGCCGCCCCCGCACGCAAGGCGGCGGCACCTGCTGCACCGATCGTCGCCGCCCCGCCCGTGACCCAGCCGGCCCCGGTGGTGCCCGTGACGACTCCGGCGGCAGAATCCTCCCGCCCGGCCACCGTCGCCCCGGCGGCCGTGACCTATCCCACCCCTGCCCGTCCGGCTCCCCAGGCCGCCCAGGCCAGCGGCGGTCTGGCGCCGCTGCGGGTGGACCCGGCCCTGCTCGGCCTGCCACCGGCTCCGGCAACCACCCAGGTGGCCCGTCCCGCGGCGCCTGCAGCCACGCCCACCACCAGCACCGGCGCGGCTCCGGCGGCAGCCCCGGCAACAACGACTGCCGCTACCGCCACCAGCCCGGCTGGCGCCGCGACAACCAGTGCCGTCGCTCCTGGCCGGCGCGCTGTCCGGGCGCCCCTGGTGGCCCCGGCGGAAGTCCTGGCCCGGGAGCCGGCAGCGACGCCCGCTCCGGCCCGCACCGTGGCAGCGGCAGCAGCGCCCGCTCCCATCGCCCACAAGGGTGAGGCTGCGGGTGGCACGGCCCTCGGTCCCCTCAAGGTGGATCCGACCCTGCTGGGTCTGGCCCCCCTGCCGGCGCCGGCGGCGCCGCCCCAGATCGTGAACGCGGTCTCCGATCCCCAGGCCGAAGCCGAAGCCATGGCCCCGGCCCTGCCGCCCCGCCGCCGTCGCGGCGAGGAGACCGAGAACGCCGTCCCCCTGCCCTACGCCGAGCGGGATCCGGGACCGGCCCTGGCACTGCGTCGTTCGCGCAACATGACGCCGCTGCCGAAGAACGACGACGCCCGCCCCACCTTCCTCACCGCCCGCCGCCTGTACGGCGTCGCCGACCGGGAAGCCGTGCTGGAAGGCGATGCCGAAATGCGCCGCTCCGACACCGTCCTCACCTCGGACCGGCTGGTCTACTGGCAGAACGAAGACGAAGTGGAGGCCACCGGCAACGTGGTCTATGAACAGGAAGGCACCAAGGTATCCGGCCCCAGCCTGTTGATGCGTCTTTCCGACAGCACCGGTGTCTTCGACCAGGCCGCCTACTCCATCCGCCAGGAGCGCAAGGTGCCGGTGTGGGGCATGCGGGAAAATAGCCAGGCCATGGGCACCACCCTGACCACCGGCCGCGGCCAGTCGGAAAAGATGGAATTCCTCGGCGAAAACCATATCCGCCTGGCCAATGCCACCTACACCACCTGCGCCCCGGGCAACAACGACTGGTACGCCAAGGCCGAATCTCTCGACCTCAATTACGATAGTGAGGCTGGTGAAGGCAAAAACGGTACCCTCTATTTCAAGGACGTGCCGATTTTCTATGCCCCCAGCCTGAGCTTCGCCCTCAACAACCGGCGTAAGTCTGGCTTCCTGGCCCCCACCTTCGGCACCAACAGCCTCAGCGGCGCCATGCTGACGGCCCCCTACTACTGGAACATCGCCCCCAACATGGACGCCACCATCGCGCCCAGGTTGATGACAAAGCGAGGCCTGCAGCTGGGCGGAGAGCTGCGCTATCTGGACTACAATTACACCGGCTATGCGCGAGGCGAGTATGTGCCAACGGACAATGTGCGCAACCTAAAAAATCGCTACGCGATCAACATCTGGCACAACCACAATTTTGGCCACGGTTTCTCAGGTCTGCTAAACCTGAACAAGGTCTCGGACGACTACTTCTATACCGACCTTTCTAGCCGCATCGGCGTCAGTGCCCAGACTCTGCTACCTCGCCAGGGAGTACTCTCATATGGTTCAACCTGGTGGTCAGCCTCAGCCAATATCAATCGCTATCAAACGCTCCAGCCAGACATCGACAATCGAGTCGAGGTCCCCTACGATCTGACCCCCCAGCTTTCGATAAATGCTCGGCGCCCGGACTATTTTGGGACAGATGTGGCATTCATGGGTCAGTTCTCCGCCTTTAGCCACAAGACCAAGGTTGAAGGTGATCGCACGGTAATCTACCCCCAGGTATCCCTGCCGCTGATGTTCCCGGCCTTCTACGTGACTCCGAAGGTGGGCATGCACGTCACCAGCTACAGCCTGTCGCGGCAAGCAGCAACGGTGCCAGATCGAATCAGCCGCAGCCTCCCAATCTTTAGCCTGGATAGCGGCATCACCTTCGAGCGCGACACTTCCCTGTTGGGCACAGCCTTCACCCAGACCCTGGAGCCACGGCTGTACTACGTCTATGTCCCAAACAAGGATCAGAGCAAAATTCCGGTATTCGATACGGGTATCGCCGATTTCAACTTCGGTCAAATTTTCTCTGAGAACCGCTACGTTGGCCAAGACCGTATCGGCGATGCCAATCAGCTCACAGCCGCTGTCACTACCAGGTTCATTGGCCCCAATAGCGGCCGGGAGTATTTCCGTGCCCTAGTCGGACAACGCTATTACTTCGACGATCAGTTGGTTATCTTGCCCGACGAGAAGCCGCGTCAGCGCAAAAACACGAACTGGTTAGCAGCGATCTCCGGCCAGATCATGCCGAAAACTTATGTGGATGGTGCCGTCGAATACAACCCCTTCGATGCCCGCACTGACCGCCTCTCCCTCTCGGGCCGTTACCAACCGGAACTAGGCAAGGTGGTCAATGCCGGTTACCGTTACACCCGGGACGTGCTAGGCAACCTTGACGTTTCCGGCCAGTGGCCCTTGGGTCGTGGCTGGTACGGCGTCGGTCGCTACAATTACTCGCTGAAAGAAAAGCGGGTGGTGGAAAACATCGCAGGCCTGGAATATAACGGCGGCTGCTGGGTTGTTCGTGGCGTCATACAACGCTATGCATTGACGGCAAACAGTTCATCTACCGCCTTCTTCGTACAGCTCGAACTCAACGACTTTTCCCGCATCGGCTCCAACCCGCTGGACCTGCTGCGCCGGACCATCCCTGGTTACGGCCGCATCAACCAGCCTATGGCTGACCCGGTGTTCGGAGGAGAGGAATAATGCAGACCGTGATGAAATATTGCTACTTACTGCTGCTATGCCTAGTGGCAAGCCAAGCCAGCGCTCAAACCTACCGTGGCCAGCGCACAGATCCGGTGGAAGCAGACCGCATCATAGCCGTCGTAAATGACGAAGTCATCACCCTCAACGAATTACGCCAACGTCTCGATTCCGTGGTCAGCCAACTGCGCCGCCAGGGCACACCTCTCCCCCCGGCCGACGTGCTGGAAAAGCAAATGTTGGAACGCATGGTAGTGGACAAAGTACAAGTCCAGTTTGCCAAAGACAATGGGATTCGCATTGATGATGGCCAACTTGATATGGCACTCAACCGTATCGCTGCCAATAACAAGATGACACTGTCGCAGTTTCGTCAAACCCTCGAGAAGGATGGAGTTTCGTTTCTCAAATTCCGTGAAGAGATTCGCCAGGAAATTATGATGGCGCGCTTGAAGGAACGGGAGGTAGATGCGAAGCTGCTGATTTCTGAAGGCGAGATTGACAACTACTTGGCGGGGGACGGGGCTGGCGGTAGCGCTGAAGAATTCCAGGTGGCACACATCCTGGTGCGCGCTCCGGAATCTGCCAGCCCCGAACAGTTGCAAAAGCTCAAAGCCAAGACCGAGCAAATTCTCGACCGTCTCAAGCGCGGCGAAGATTTTGCCCAAGTGGCCGCCGCCTACTCCGATGCCCCCGACGCCCTCCAGGGTGGTAACCTAGGCTTTCGTTCCCTAAACCGCATGCCTAACATCTTCGCCGAAGCAGTGCAGAAGATGCAGCCCAACCAGCTGTCCCCAGTGATTCGCAGCCCCAACGGTTTTCATATCATCAAACTGGTTGCCAAGAAGGGCGGCGCCTCCATTCCTGCTGTGCAGCAGACCCACGCTCGCCATATCCTGATCAAGGTGAACGAAGTGGTGTCCGAGGCCGAAGCCAAACGCAAGCTGCAGGCCGTCAAAGAACGCCTGGATCACGGAGGTGACTTTGCCGAACTTGCCCGCCTTTATTCCCAGGATGGCTCTGCCCCCAAGGGCGGCGACCTGGGGTGGTTATACCCTGGCGATACCGTCCCCGAATTTGAACGAGGCATGGATGCTCTGAAAGTGGGAGAAATCAGTCAGCCAATTCAATCCATGTTCGGCTGGCACCTGATCCAGGTCTTGGATCGTCGCGTCCAGGACGTGTCCGATGACCGCAAGCGAGCACTGGCCCGTAACACGCTGCGCGAACGCAAGTCCGACGAGGCCTACCAGGATTGGCTGCGCCAGTTGCGCGACCGGGCCTACGTGGAGTATCGCTGGGAAGAGCAGTAAGCACCCGGCAATCACCAGGGGGCCTGCGGGCCCCTTTTGCATTTCAGTCCAGCGGAGTCTGCCCCATGCGCCCCACCCTAGCCGTCACTTCCGGCGAACCGGCCGGCATCGGTCCCGAACTGTGCCTGGCCCTGTCCCGCTACCCGGCACAAGCCCGTCTGGTGGTGCTGGCAGACAAGGAACTGCTGCACCAGCGCGCCGCCCAGCTGGGAATGGACGTTCCCCTGCACGACTACGCCCCGGACCGCCCCGCCCCGGCCGGCAGCCTGGAAGTGCTGCACCTGCCCCTGGCCGCTCCCTCCGCCCCGGGCCGCCTGGATGCCGCCAACGGCCCCTACGTCCTCCAACTGCTGGACCGGGCCCTGGCCGGCTGCCTTCAGGGTGAGTTCGCCGCCATGGTCACCGCCCCCCTGCACAAGGGCGTCATCAACGACGCCGGCATCCGCGGCTTCACCGGCCACACCGAGTACCTGGCGGACAAGACCGGCACCCCCCTGGTGGTGATGATGCTGGCCGGCACCTCGCCCATTGGCGGCCACGGCCCCCTGGGCCAGCCCGGCCCCTTGAGGGTGGCCCTGGCCACCACCCACCTGCCCCTGAAGGAGGTGCCGGCAGCCATCACCCCGGCGGTGCTGGAGGACGTGCTGCGCATCCTGCACGTCGACATGGCACGCAAGTACGGCATCTCCCGGCCCCGAATCCTGGTGGCCGGCCTCAACCCCCATGCCGGCGAAGGGGGCTACCTGGGCCGGGAAGAGATCGAGGTCATCACCCCGGTACTGGAAAAATTGCGGGGCGAAGGCATGGAACTGCTCGGCCCCCTGCCCGCCGACACCCTGTTCACCCCGCCCCAGCTGGCCCGGGGCGACTGCGTCCTGGCCATGTACCACGACCAGGGCCTGGCGCCCCTGAAGTTCGCCACCTTCGGCCAGGGCATCAACGTCACCCTGGGCCTGCCCATCATCCGCACCTCGGTGGATCACGGCACCGCCCTGGATCTGGCTGGTACAGGCAAAGCCGATCCGGGTAGCCTATTTGTTGCTGTAGAACAAGCGATAGAGATGGCACAACGCTCGGCAATAAACTAAGCCAAGTTCTTCTTCGCTAGGGCGGATTGCGGCGGTGCAGGGTGGCGGCCAGCAGGGCGCCCAGCAGCACCACCAGCCAGGACAGGTACAGCCACACCAGGAAGATGGGTACGGCGGCGAAGGCGCCGTAGATCAGGGTATAGGACGGCACCTTGGCCAGGTAGAACTCGAAGCCGCGCTGCATCAGGGTGATGGCCAGGGAGGCGAAGGCCCCGCCCCAGATGGCATGGCGCAGGCGCACCGGCACATTGGGCACGGCGAAGTAGAGGAAGGCGAAGAAGCCCCCCAGCAGTACCGCCGAAAGGGCCTTGAGCAGGGCGTTGCGCACCCAGAGAGCCTCGTTGAAGAAGCCCAGGGAGGCCGTCACCACGTAGGAGGTGACGCCGAAGACGGCGCCGAGCACCAGGGGCCCGAGCAGGGCGATCACCAGATAAAGTTTCAGCCGCCGCCCCGGGGAACGGGAGACGCCGACCTGCCACACGTGGTTGAGGGCCCGCTCGATGGTCAGCATCAGCACCAGGGCCGTGCCGGCCAGCACCATGACGCCGAGCCAGGTCAGGCGATTGACCTTCTGGGAAAAGATCAGGGTGTACTTGGCGATCACCACGCCGGCCTTGTCCGGCAGCAGGTTGGCCACCAGGAAGGTGTTCACCTGGTCCAGGATCACCGGGAAGAAGGGCAGGTCCGAGAGCACAGCCACCACCAGGCCCACCAGGGGCACCAGGGACAGCAGGGTGGTGTACGCCAGGCTGGCGGCGGTCTGGGTGAAGCGCTCCTCCCGGAAACGTCTGAACATTTCCGGCAGCATGCCTTCCCGCTGGGAGTAACGTCGTCTGGCCATCGCCACCATCAAATAGGAAAAAACCCGGGACAGGCCGCCCCGACACCGCCGCTATAATAGCCGACCCCGCCTGGAAGCCCCGTCATGGAAAAACGCCTCGTCCTCATCGCCAGCACCCTGCTGATCGCCCTGATCTTTCTCTGCCTGGCCTGGGAGCTATGGCTGGCGCCGCTCAAGCCGGGTGGCTCCTGGCTGGCGCTGAAGGCGGTGTTCCTGCTGCCGCCCCTGTTCGGCATCCTCAAGGGGCGCCGCTACACCTACCAGTGGAGCTCCCTTTTCATTCTCTTCTACCTGGCCGAAGGGTCCGTGCGGGCCACCTCCGACCAGGGCCTGACCCAGTGGCTGGCGGGCATCGAAACCCTGCTCAGCCTGGCCTTCTTTGCCTGCGTCGTGGCCTACGCCCGCCTCACCCGCCCGTCCAAACAAAAGGCCCCCACCGCAGGGTGAGGGCCCGGGCCGGGCGCTGCTGCACTTGGCCGACGCGGCCAGTTCAGCCCATTCAGATATCGCCCTGGGGATTGAGCTTTTCCAGGGAGGAGTGGAGCTTGTTGAGGGCGTTGAGATAGGCCTTGGCCGAGGCGATGACGATATCCGTGTCGGCCCCCTGGCCGTTCACGATGCGCCCGCCCTTGGCCAGGCGCACGGTCACTTCGCCCTGGGCATCGGTGCCGGTGGTGATGGCGTTGACCGAATACAGCAGCTGCTCGGCGCCGCTGGCGGCGATTTTCTCGATGGCCTTGAAGGTGGCATCCACCGGACCGCTGCCAGTGGAGGCCGCCTTATGCTCGGCGCCGCCGACGGCAAGGGTGACGGCGGATTCTGGAATCTCGCCGGTCTCGGAACAGACCTGGGAATAGACCAGTTTGTAGTGCTCCTGCTCCGGGGTCACGGTCTCGTCGGAAACCAGGGCCTGCAGATCCTCGTCGAAAATCTCGTGCTTCTTGTCGGCCAGTTCCTTGAAGCGGGCGAAGGCGGCATTGAGGGCCTCTTCGCTGGGCAGGTCGATGCCCAGTTCGGCCAGGCGGGTCTTGAAGGCGTTGCGGCCGGAGTGCTTGCCCAGCACCAGCTTGTTCTGGGACCAGCCCACGTCTTCGGCCCGCATGATCTCGTAGGTTTCCCGGTGCTTGAGCACGCCGTCCTGGTGGATGCCGGATTCGTGGGCGAAGGCATTGGCGCCGACGATGGCCTTGTTCGGCTGCACCGGGTAGCCGGTGATCTGGGACACCAGCTTGGAGGCCGGCACGATCTGGGTGGTATCGACCCGGGTTTCCACCGGGAAGATGTCGGCCCGGGTGCGGGTCGCCATCACCACCTCTTCCAGGGAGGCATTGCCGGCCCGTTCGCCCAGGCCGTTGATGGTGCATTCCACCTGGCGGGCGCCGGCCAGCACGGCGGCCAGGGAATTGGCCACGGCCAGGCCCAGGTCGTTGTGGCAGTGCACGGACCACACCACCTTGTCGGCACCGGGCACCCGCTCGATCAGCTGGCGGATGGTCTCGGCGAACTGGCTGGGCAGGTTGTAGCCCACGGTGTCGGGCACGTTGATGGTGGTGGCGCCGGCCTTGATCACGGCCTCGAAAATGCGGCACAGGAAGTCGATCTCGGAGCGGCCCGCATCCTCGGCGGAGAATTCCACGTCGTTGGTGTATTCCCGGGCCCAGCCGATGGCCTTGACCGCCTGCTCCACCACCTGGTCCGGGCTCATGCGCAGCTTCTTCTCCATGTGGATCGGGCTGGTGGCGATGAAGGTGTGGATGCGGCCCCGGGCGGCGGGCTTGATGGCCTCGCCGGCGCGGCGGATGTCGTTCTCGTTGGCCCGGGCCAGGGAACAGACGGTGGAATCCTTGATCGCCTCGGCGATGGCGTGGATGGCGTCGAAGTCGCCGGGAGAGGCGGCGGCGAAGCCGGCCTCGATCACATCCACCCGCATCCGCTCGAGCTGGCGGGCCACCCGCAGCTTCTCTTCCTTGGTCATGGAAGCGCCGGGGCTCTGTTCGCCGTCGCGCAGGGTGGTGTCGAAAATGATCAGCTGCTGTTTCATGGTCTCTCTCCGGAATCTGCCGCCGCTGGAATTATTTGCGCAGGGGAAAGGATTCTAGCGCACCGCGCCGCCAAAGCGGGATGCCCTGCAAGGCAGAAGGGACGCCACTGTCGGGCATGGATGCCCGGAGATGGCCGTCCCTCCTGCCTCCCGGGGGAGTACCGCCTCAGTTTTCCTCGGTCCGGCACAGGGCCGGGAACAGCAGGGGCAGCAGGATCAGGGTGAAGATGGTGGCGGAGACGATGCCGCCGACGATGACCACGGCGAAGGGCCGCTGGGTCTCGGAGCCGATGCCGTGGGAGAGGGCCGCCGGCAGCAGGCCCAGGCCGGCCATCAGGGCCGTCATGAGGATCGGGCGCAGGCGGCCGACGGCGCCTTCCCGCACCGAAACGGCGACGCTCTGGCCGTTGCGCACGCCCTCGAGGAACTGCTCCACCATGATCACCCCGTTCTGCACCGAGATGCCGGCCACGGCGATGAAGCCGACGGCGGCGGAGACGGACATGTGCAGGCCGGCGGCGGCCAGGCCGAGAATGCCGCCGACCCAGGTGAAGGGCACCATGCCCAGCACCAGCAGGGCGAAGGGCATGGAGCGGAAGGCCCAGAACAGCAGCACGAAAATGCCCAGCACCGAGAGGGGCACGATCACCGCCAGGCGCTTGGTGGCCCGCTGCTGGTTCTCGAACTGGCCGCCCCAGGTCATGCTGTAGCCGCTGGGCAGATGCACCCGTTCCTTGACCTTGGCCATGGCCTCGGCGACGAAGCTGCCCTGGTCCCGCCCCAGCAGGTTGGCCTTCACCGCCACATAGCGGCCGCCGGCCTCCCGGGCGATGCGGGCCGGGCCCTGGCGCACTTCCACATTGGCGATGGCGGCCAGGGGTATGGTGCCGGGGTCGGCCAGGGAGGGATGGTCGCTGTGGGGCAGGGCGATGGGCAGGTCCGCCACGTCATCCACCGCGTCCCGGTATTCCTTCTCCAGGCGCACCACGATGTCGAAGCGGCGGTCGCCGTCGTAGAAGACCGCCACGGCGCTGCCGGCCAGGGCCGTCTGCACCGTGGCATTGACGTCCTGGGCGCTGATGCCGTAGCGGGCCATGCGTTCCCGGTCCAGGGTGATGTCCAGCTCGGTCTGGCCGCTGACCTTGATGGCGGCCACGTCGGCGGCGCCGTGGATGGCGCCGAGCACGCCCACCACCTGCTCCGCCTTGTCCTCCAGGATGTCCAGGTCGGGGCCGAAGATTTTCACCGCGATCTCCCCCTTCACCCCGGAAATGGATTCCTGCACGTTGTCCTCGATGACCTGGGAGAAGTTGGTGGGCACCCCGGGAATGGCCCGGATCTTCCCGCTCATGTCGGCGATGAGGGCCTCCTTGCTGGGGAAGCGCCACTCGTTGTGGGGCTTCAAGTCCGCCAGGATTTCCATGTTGTTGGGGCCCTTGGGGTCGGTGCCGTCGTCGGGACGGCCGACGTGGGCGATGACCTTGCTCACCTCCGGATAGGAAAGCAGGATGCGCCGCACCTCCTGCTCCACCTCCTTGGTCTTGGCCAGGTTGGTGGCCGGCGGCAGGGTCACGGTGAGCCAGATATTGCCCTCGTCCAGCTTGGGCAGGAATTCGCTGCCCAGGTGGGGCACCAGGGCCAGGGAGAGGGCCAGGATGAGGCCGGAGCCGACCACGATCTGCCGCCGCCGGCCGTCGGCCCACTGCATCAGGTCCCGGTAGCGCCCCTGCAGGCGGTGCATCCAGTCCAGGTGCTTTTCCGCCAGATTGTGCTGCTTCAGGTAGAAGGAGGTCAGGGCCGGGGTCAGGGTCAGGGTCAGCAGGATGGCGCCGATGATGGCGAAGGAGAGGGTGTAGGCCATGGGGGCGAAAATCTTCCCCTCCACCCGCTCGAAGGTGAAGATGGGCAGGAAGGCCAGGATGATGATGGCCTTGGAGAAGATGATCGGGTGCCCCATCTCGATGGCGGTGTGCTTCAGGGTCAGCATGCGCCACTGCAGGGTGCCGTGCAGGGGGTTCTTCTCCGGCTCGCCCATGGCCAGGCGCACCATGAGGGCCTCCACCAGCACCACGGCGCCGTCGATGATGATGCCGAAGTCCACCGCCCCCAGGGAGATGAGATTGGCCGCCACGCCCTTGGTATGCATCATGACGAAGGCGGTGAGCAGGGACAGGGGAATCACCACCGCCACTACGGCGGCGGCGAACCAGGAGCGCAGGAACAGGATCAGGATGCCCACCACCAGCACCGCCCCCACCAGCAGGTTCTCGCTGACGGTGTGCACGGTGTGCTTGACCAGTTCGATGCGGTCGTAGATGGGCACCAGGCGCACGCCCGCGGGCAGGCGCTCGCCGACCCGGGCCATTTCCTCCTTGAGGGCGGCGGAGACCTTGATGGCATTCTGGCCCTTGCTCATCTGCACGATGCCCTGCACCACGTCGTCCCGCTCGTTGAAGGAAACGATGCCGGAGCGGGTGCGGGGGCCGATCTCGACCCGGGCCACGTCGCCCACCAGGACGGGCTTGCCGTCCCGCACCGCCACGGTGACCCGGGCGATGTCGTCCACCTTGGACAGCAGGCCGATGGAACGCACCACCAGGGCCTCGTCGCCGCGGCGCATGATGCCGCCGCCGGCGTTGGCGTTGTTGCTGGCCAGGGCCTGGGAGACCTGGTCGATGCTGACCGCGAACTTGCGCAGGCGGGCCGGGTCGATGCGCACCTGGTATTCCTTCACCGCACCGCCGAAGCTGACCACGTCGGCCACCCCGGTGACCCGGCGCAGGGCCGGCCGCACCACCCAGTCCTGCAGGGCCCGCACTTCGTGCAGAGGCATGTCGGCGGGGGCCTCGAAGACGTAGCGGTAGATTTCCCCCACCGCCGTGGTCAGGGGCGCCAGCCCGGGCTGGGCGCCGGGCGGCAAGACCACGTTCTGCAGCTTTTCCGTCACCTGCTGGCGGGCGAAATAGTCGTCCGTATTGTCGGCGAAGGTCAGGGTGACGATGGACAGGCCGGTGATGGAGACGGAGCGCAGCTGGGTCATGCGCGGCACCCCGTTCATCTCCCGCTCGATGGGCAGGGAGATGCTCCGTTCCACTTCCTCCGGCGCCAGGCCCGGGGCCTGGGTGACGATATTGACCTGCACGTCCTGCACGTCGGGGAAGGCCTCGATGGGCAGATTGACCACGGCGTAGCCGCCCACGGCGATCAGCACCAGGACGCCGACGATGACGAACAGGCGCTGGGCCAGGGCGAAGGTAACCAGGCGTTCCAGCATGGCCTCAGTTCCCGGCCAGTTCGGCGTTGAGCAGCAGGGCGCCGGCGGTGACCACCCGCTCCCCGGCCTTCAGCCCGCTTTCGACGAAGCTGCTGTCGTGGCCGCGGAAGGCCAGCACCACTTCGCGCCGGGCCACCACCCCCGGCTCGGATTCGACGAAGAGATAGGTGTGCAGGCCTTCGGTCACCAGGGCCGTGTTGGGCACCTTGGGCAGGCGCCGGTCCGGATTCTCCGGCACGATGCGGGCGAACATCTCCGGCTTCAGGCGGCGCTCCGGATTGGCCACGGCACAGCGCACCGGCACCCGGCGGGACTGGGGATCGAGCACGTCGCCGATGGCCTCCACCGTGCCGGGGAAGCGCTGTTCCGGATAGGCGTCCACGGCGATGGAAACGGCCTGACCCACCTTCAGCTTGCCCAGGTCTTTTTCCGTCAGTTCGGCCATGACCCACAGGGAACGGGGATCGCTGACCACGAACAGGGGCGCGGCGCCGTCGGGGCGGACCTCGACGCCGGGGCTGGCCTGGCGCTCGGTGACGATGCCGGCCAGGGGCGTGCGCAGGGCAAAACCGCTCTCCCCGGCCAGGGGCGAGAGATTGCGCAGGCGGGCGCGGCTGCGCTCCACTTCGGCCTCGGCCGCCCGGTAATCGTTCTGGCTGGCTTCCAGATCCTTGCGCGCCACCACTTCCAGCTCGTACAGGGCCTTGCTCCGTTCCAGGGCGGAACGCTTGGTCTCCCGGTCCGACTCGGCCTTGCGCAGGTCGGCGTAGTCCGGCACGTCCAGGGTCAGCAGGGGGGCGCCGGCCTTGACCGTGTCGCCGGCCTGGGCCAGCACCTTCAGCACCCGGCCGCTGGTGGGGGCGAAAATGCGGGCGGTACGGTTTTCGTCGTAACTGACCCGTCCAGCCAGGGGCTCCAGCAGGGGCACCGGCAGCTCGGGCGCGGCTTCGATGCGCAGGTAGGCCAGCTGGGGCGCCCCCGGCGGGAAGCTGATGCTGTGGTTGGTGTTGAGGGCCGGCTTGGCCAGGGGCGCCGGTCCGGCCGGCGGTCCGGCCGGACGCAGGACCAGCGCGGCCGCCACGGCCAGGGCCGCGGCGATGCCCAGGGGGAGCAGGACTTTCTTCTGCAGCAGGGGGGAGTGCTTCAGGGGCTTCATGGGCGTTCCTTTTGTTCTATTGGCCCAGGACCGCCTGCCAGGCGGCCAGGGCTTTGGCGTATTCGGCCCGGAGAATGGCGGCATCGAGGCGCACGGCGCGCAGGGTGCGGCGGGCATCGAGCAGGTCGAGCAGGCCCAGGGCGCCGCGGCCGTAGGCATATTCGCTGGCACTGGCGACCCGCTCGGCCTCGGCCAGCAGGCCGTCCTCGAGCCGCTGACGGCGCTCCCGGGCGGCGCCCAGCAGGGATTCGGCCTGGGCCACCTCGCCCAGGGCCAGGGCCCGCACCTGCTCCTCCTGGGTGCGGGCGGCCAGCAGTTCGGCCTCGGCCCGGGCGATCTCGCCCTCGTAGGCATGGCGCAGGAACAGGGGCACACTCAGGCTGACCCCGTAGGTGTTGTTGGGCGATGCGTCGCCCGGGGGAAAGTGTTCGAACTGCACGCCCACCGTCACATCCCGGCTGCGGGCGGCCCGCGCCAGCTCCCGGGCGGCTTCGGCAGCCTTGACCCGGGCCCGGGCGGCAAGAACGTCGGCCCGGTTCTCCAGCTCGGGACGGCGGGCGGTGACCGCCTCGCCTTCGCTGCGGGGCCAGGGCTCCGTCGCCCGCAGGCTGGCGGCCTCGGATTCCTTGCCGATCAGGTAGGCCAGGTTCTGGCGGGCCCGCTCCAGGTCGGCCTGGGCCGCCCGGGCCTCGTTCTCGGCGCGACCGGCCTCGATGCGCAGGCGGGAAACGTCGGCGCCGGCCACATCGCCGACCTTGAGGCGCATCTCCGCCGCCTTGACGCTGCGCCGGTAGAGTTCGCCGCTTTCTTCGGCCACCTGGCGGCGCTCCTGGGCCAGGCGCAGGTCCCAGTAGGCGACCCGCAGCTGGAAGCGGCTCTGCCGCTGCACCTCCGCCAGGCCCTGGCCGGCGGCCTCGAGGGCGGCGCCGGCCACCTGCTGGCGCAGCTCCCGCTTGTCGCCCCGCTCGATCACCTGATCCAGGCGCAGCACCGAATCCACCCGCTTCTGCCCCAGGCTGCCGGCACCGATGCCGCTGCGGGGGTTGATGGAGGAGGTGGACAGGCTGAACTGGGGATTGGGCGCCTGGGCCGCGGTGAGGCTGTCCGCCTGGGCCGCCTGCACGCCCTCCCGGGCCAGCCGCACTTCCCGGTTGTGGGCCAGCCACAGGGCCTCGGCCTGGGCCAGGCCCAGCTCCTGCAGCGGCTCGGCAGCATGCAGTGAGGCGGGGCCGGTCGCCAACAGGGCCAGACAGATGAGGAGGGAACGTGACATCGAAGCGGCCTGCAGTTTCTCGATACCTAGGAGGCTGGTATCGTATTGCCCCTTACTGACCAACTACTGACGCCCCATGCGCATTCTCCTGGTGGAAGACGACGAGTTGCTGGCCGACGGGCTGGTGAAGGCTTTGCGGCAATCGGGCTACGTCACCGACTGGACCCGGGACGGCAAGCAGGCCGACAGCTGGCTGACGGACCAGAACTATGACCTGGCCATCCTGGACCTGGGCCTGCCGGGAATGGAAGGCAGCGAGGTGCTGCAACGGCTGCGCGGACGCAAGCTGGCGACGCCGGTGCTGATCCTCTCGGCCCGGGAGGCCCTGGAGGAGCGGGTGCGCCTGCTGGACCTGGGCGCCGACGACTACCTGGTCAAGCCGGTCGCCCTGTCCGAACTGGAAGCACGGGCCCGGGCCCTGATCCGCCGCGGCCGCACCCAGCCGGACCCGGAGCTGCGCCTGGGCAAGCTGCGCCTGGACACGGTGGGCAAGCGGGCCTGGCTGGGGGAGGAGCCCCTGGACCTGACCGCCCGGGAGTGGGCGGCCCTGGAGTTCCTGGTCAGCCGGGCCAACCGCATCGTCAGCAAGGAACAGATCATGCAGTCCCTCTACAGCTGGGACGAGGACATCACCCCCAACGCCATCGAGAAATTCATCTCCCGCCTGCGGGTCAAGCTGGAGACCGGGGGCATTTCCATCCGCACCGTGCGCGGCCTGGGCTACTACCTGGAAAAGCCGAAGGACGAGGACGGCGCGGACGCGGCCAGCGATGATCCGCCAGCCTAGCCTGCGGCGCCTGCTGCTGATCTGGCTGCTGCCGGCCATGCTGGCCCTGGTGGCGGCCGGCGGCCTGATGGCCTACGGCATCGCCCTGCGTTCCGCCACCTGGGCCTACGACCGGGCCCTGCTCGACACCTCCCTGGCCCTCTCCGGCCAGATCCACATCGTCAGCGGCCACCCGGTGCTCAACCTGCCGTCCCAGGCCCAGGAAATCCTCCTCACCGACCGCTACGACAACGTCTTCTACGAGGTCATCGGCCCCCAGGGCGAATCCGTCGCCGGCCACCGGGGCATTCCGCGCCCGCCCCAGCAGCTGCCCGAGGACGGCCGCATCTACTACGACGGCTGGTTCCACGACCGGGAAGTGCGGGTCGCCGCCCTCTTCGTCCTGCGTGAAGGCATTCCCCTGCTGATCCTGGCGGCCGAGACCCAGACCAAGCGGGACAACCTGGTGCGGGAAATCCTCACCTCCATGCTGCTGCCGGAACTGCTGCTGGTGGCGGCCACCCTGGGCCTGGGCTGGCTCGGCATCCGCCACGGCCTGAAGCCGGTGGAGGACCTGCGGGAGCAGCTCTCCCAGCGCTCCCACCACGATCTCAGCGCCGTCTCCTCGGACCGGGTGCCCCGGGAAATCGGCCCCCTGGTGGAAGAACTGAATCATCTGCTGTCCCGCCTCGACGGCTCCCTCTCGGCCCAGCGCAACTTCGTCTCCGATGCGGCCCACCAGCTGCGCACGCCCCTGGCCGCCCTGCAGGCCCAGGCGGAACTGGCCCTGCGCCGCCTCAACGGCCCGGCCCCGGCCCAGACCGGGGAACTGCGGGCCGAGCTGGAACGCATCCTGGCCGCCACCCGGCGCCTCACCCACCTGGCCCACCAGCTGCTGGCCCTGGCCCGGGCCGAGCCGGGCGGCGAACAGGCGATGAAGCCCCTGGACCTGGTGGAAGTGGTGCACCAGTGCGCCGAGACCTGGCACCCCCGGGCCCTGGAACGCAACATCGACCTGGGTTTCGACCTGGCGCCGGCTCCCCTTCTCGGCCACCCGCGGCTGCTGGAGGAGCTGCTGAGCAACCTCATCGACAACGCCATCCATTACACGCCCGCCGGCGGCAGCGTCACGGTGCGCACCTTCGCCCGGGACGGGGCGGCCGTGCTGCAGGTGGACGACACCGGCCCGGGCATTGCGCCGGAGCAGCGGGAAAAGGTGTTCGAGCGCTTCCACCGCATCAACGGGGAGCAGAATCCGGAAGGCTGCGGCCTGGGCCTGGCCATCGTCAGGGAGATCGCCAAACAGCACGGGGCCGACGTCTGGCTGGACGAGGCCCCGGTGCTGGGAGGTGCGCGGCTGGAAGTGAGCTTCCCGCCGCCACCCGGAAGGTGAATCAGAGGGGAGTGGAAGCGGGCTTGCGCCGCAGCAGGCGCAGGCCGGAGAGGGCGTAGCCGGAGAGGGCATAGACCACGAACAGGCCGAACAGCACGCCCGGGGGATACATGAAGACCAGGGCGAAGGCGAGGACGATGGCACCGACGAAGATGAAGGGCACGCTCTTGCGCAGGTTGATGTCCTTGAAGCTGTAGAAGCGGCAGTTGGTGACCATGGAGACGCCGGCGAAGATGGTCAGGATGCAGGCGATGACCCGCACGTCGCTGCCGACGATGTCGTTGTCCAGCATCAGCCAGACGAAGCCCGCCACCAGGGCGGCCGCAGCCGGGCTGGGCAGGCCCTGGAAGAAGCGCTTGTCGATCACTTCCAGGGTGGTGTTGAAACGGGCCAGGCGCAGGGCGGCGCCGGCGCAGTAGATGAAGGCGGCGATCCAGCCCAGCTTGCCCATGCCGCGCAGGGCCCACTCGTAGATCACCAGGGAGGGCGCGGCGCCGAAGGAAACCATGTCGGACAGGGAATCGTATTCGGCACCGAAGGCGCTCTGGGTGTGGGTCAGGCGCGCCACCCGGCCGTCCAGCCCGTCCAGCACCATGGCCACGAAAATGGCCACGGCGGACTGTTCATAGAACCCGTTCATGGCCTGGACGATGGCGAAGAAGCCGGCGAACAGGGCTGCGGTGGTGAACAGGTTGGGAAGGACGTAGATGCCCCGGCGTTTCAATTCCGGGTTGAAGAGGACCTTGCGGGGTTTCAGTTCGGACATTTTTTCTGTGAATTACGCCAACTCGGCAAGAACGGTGGAGGAAGCATACACCTTCTCCCCGATGCTGGCCTTGATGCGGGCATCCAGGGGCAGGTACACGTCCACACGGGAGCCGAAGCGGATGAAGCCGTAACGCTGGCCTCGGGCCAGCTGCACGCCGCCATCCACGTAGTTGAGGATGCGCCGGGCCACCAGGCCGGCCACCTGCACGGAGGTCACGTCCTGGCCGTCGGCGGTCTTGATCCACAGGGCGCAGCGCTCGTTCTCGACGGAGGCCTTGTCCAGGGCGGCATTGACGAAGGCGCCCGGGTTGTACCACTTCTGTTGCACGGTGCCATCCACCGGGCTGCGGTTGGAGTGCACGTTGAAGACGTTCATGAAGACGCTGACCTTCACTGCCTCACGGTTGAGGTAGGGGTCCAGGGCCTTTTCCACGGCGACGATGCGGCCGTCGGCGGGGGCCACGATGGTCTTGGCGCCGCCGGCGATCTTGCGCGCCGGGTCGCGGAAAAACTGCAGCACGAAGAGGGCGATGATCCACAGGGGCACGGCCACGTAAACCGGGGCAAAGGCGCTGCCGGCAAGGGCCGCCACCACGGCGATGGTCAGGAAGGGCCAGCCTTCGCGGGCGATGATGGGATGGGGATAGTTGTTCAAGGACGCGCTCTCAGGGCTGTTTTGCGGACGCTCCGGCCGGGGCCGCAGCGTGAAGACGGGAGTTGCAACGAAACCGGGGCGGAGCCCCGGAAAGCGCGTGCAGCCTGCGCCTCCGGTTAGCTCCGCCCCGCGCCAGTCTTAGTTCTTGGACTGGTCCACCAGCTTGTTCTTCTTGATCCAGGGCATCATGTCGCGCAGCTTGGAACCGACCTGCTCGATGGGATGATCGGCGGTCAGGCGGCGGCGGGCGGTCATGCTGGGGTAGCCGGTCTTGCCTTCCAGGATGAACATCTTGGCGTATTCGCCGGTCTGGATGCGCTTCAGAGCGTTGCGCATGGCGTAGCGGGACTCTTCGTTGATGACTTCGGGGCCGGTCACGTACTCGCCATACTCCGCGTTGTTGGAGATGGAGTAGTTCATGTTGGCGATGCCGCCTTCGTACATCAGGTCCACGATCAGCTTCAGTTCGTGCAGGCACTCGAAGTAGGCCATTTCGGGAGCGTAGCCGGCTTCCACCAGGGTCTCGAAGCCCATCTTCACCAGTTCCACGGCGCCGCCACAGAGCACGGCCTGTTCGCCGAAGAGGTCGGTTTCGGTCTCTTCACGGAAGTTGGTTTCGATGACGCCACCCTTGGTGCCGCCGTTGGCAGCGGCGTAGGACAGGGCGATGTCCTTGGCCTTGCCGGTCTTGTCCTGGTACACGGCGATCAGGGAAGGCACGCCGCCGCCCTTCAGGTACTCGGAGCGCACGGTGTGGCCGGGGCCCTTGGGGGCGACCATGATGACGTCCACGTCTTCGCGGGGCACCACCTGGTTGTAATGCACGTTGAAACCGTGGGCGAAGGCCAGGGCGGCGCCCTTCTTCAGGTTGGGTTCCACGTCGGCGTAGTACACGGCGGGGATGTTCTCGTCGGGCAGCAGGATCATGACCACGTCGGCGCCCTTGACGGCCTTGGCGATCTCTTCCACCTTCAGACCGGCCTTTTCGGCCTTGGCCCAGGAGGCACCGCCCTTGCGCAGGCCGACGGTGACCTTGCAGCCGGAATCCTTCAGGTTCTGGGCGTGGGCGTGGCCCTGGGAGCCGTAGCCGACGATGGTGACTTTCTTGCCCTTGATGAGGGAGAGGTCGGCGTCCTTGTCGTAATAAACTTTCATTTTTTTCCTTTCGGGTTCAAGGGCTTGCTTCAAACTTTGAGAATGCGGTCGCCGCGGCCGATGCCGCAGACGCCGGTACGCACGGTTTCGAGGATCAGACCGGCATCGAGGGCGGCAATGAAGGAATCCAGCTTGGCGCCGGTGCCGGTCAGCTCGATGACGTAGGTCGAATCGGTCACGTCAATGATACGGCCGCGGAAGATATCGGCCATACGCTTCATCTCTTCGCGGTCCTTGCCGGTGGCGCGGACCTTGATGAGCATGAGTTCCCGCTCGGAATGAGCGGCTTCGGAAAGATCCACCACCTTGACCACGTCCACCAGCTTGTTGAGCTGTTTGGTGATCTGTTCCAGCACATCTTCTGACCCCGTGGTAACGATGGTCATGCGGGACAGGGAGGCATCCTCGGTAGGAGCCACGGTGAGGGATTCGATATTGTAGCCGCGGGCGGAGAACAGGCCCGCCACCCGGGACAGGGCGCCGGCTTCGTTTTCCAGCAGGATGGAAATGATGTGTCGCATGGTTCTCTACTCCGGGCTCACAGGTCTTCGGACAGGATCATTTCGGACAGGCCCTTGCCGGCCGCCACCATGGGGTAGACGTTGGCTTCGGGGTCGATGATGAAGTCCATGAACACCAGGCGGTCCTTGTATTCGGTGAAGGCCTTCTTCAGGGCCGGCACCACGTCCTCGGGCTTCTCGATGCGCATGCCGACGTGGCCGTAGGATTCGGCCAGCTTGACGAAATCGGGCAGGGAAGTGACGTAGGACTGGGAGTAGCGCTTGGAGTAGAACATCTCCTGCCACTGCCGCACCATGCCCAGCATGCCGTTGTTGAGGTTGATGATCTTCACCGGCAGTTCGAACTGCTTGCAGGTGGACAGCTCCTGGATGCACATCTGGATGGAGCCTTCGCCGGTGATACAGGCCACCTGGGCGCCCGGATTGGCGAAAAGCACGCCCATGGCGTAGGGCAGGCCCACGCCCATGGTGCCCAGACCGCCGGAGTTGATCCAGCGGCGGGGCTTGTCGAACTTGTAGTACTGGGCGGCGAACATCTGGTGCTGGCCCACGTCGGAGGTGATGAAGGCTTCGCCCTGGGTCACCTCGTAGAGCTTCTCCACCACGTACTGGGGCTCGATCAGGTCGCCCTGCTTGTAGCCCAGGCTGTTCTTGGCGCGCCAGCCGTCGATCTGCTGCCACCAGTCGGAGACGTCGGGAGCCGGCTTGGCGCCGTCGTCCAGCAGCTTGAGCAGCTCGTCCAGCACATCGGGCACGTTGCCGACGATGGGCACATCCACCTTGACCCGCTTGGAAATGGAGGAAGGATCGATATCCACATGGATGATCTTGCGCGGCACGCCGCCGAAATGCTCGGGATTGCCGATCACCCGGTCGTCGAAGCGGGCACCGATGGCCAGCACCACATCGGCGTGCTGCATGGTCATGTTGGCTTCGTAGGTGCCGTGCATGCCCAGCATGCCGACGAACTGCTTGTCGGTGGCCGGGTAGCCGCCCAGGCCCATGAGGGTGTTGGTGACCGGGAAGTTGAGACGCTTGGCCAGCTTCACCAGCTTCTCGGAGGCGTCGGAGAGGACCACGCCGCCACCGGTGTAGATGATGGGCTGCTTGGCTTCCAGCAGCATCTGCACGGCCTTCTTGATCTGCCCCAGGTGGCCCTTGACCACCGGGTTGTAGGAGCGCATCTGCACGGAGGCCGGATATTCGAACTCGCACTTGTTGGCGGTGATGTCCTTGGGGATATCCACCACCACCGGGCCGGGACGGCCGGTCTTGGCGATGTGGAAGGCCTTCTTCATGGTGGAGGCCAGATCCTTGACGTCCTTCACCAGGAAGTTGTGCTTGACGCAGGGGCGGGTGATGCCCACGGTGTCGCATTCCTGGAAGGCATCCTGGCCGATGTAGTAGGTCGGCACCTGGCCGCACAGCACCACCATCGGGATGGAGTCCATATAGGCCGTGGCAATGCCGGTGACGGCATTGGTGACGCCGGGACCGGAGGTCACCAGGGCCACGCCGACCCGTTCGGAGGAGCGGGAATAGGCATCGGCAGCATGGACGGCAGCCTGTTCATGGCGTACCAGGATATGCTTGATGTCGTCCTGCTTGAACAGTTCGTCGTAAATATGCAGCACCGAACCGCCAGGATAGCCGAACACATAGTCGACCTTTTCTTCCTGAAGGCACCTGATTACAATCTCCGCACCGGTAAGCGTCATTTTTATGGCCTTACGTAAGTCGCTCGAAAAACCTGCTACGTTAATGGCTCGCCCCGGATTGGTCAAGGTAAAATACCCGCCCAAGGCCAGTAAAAGCCCGCCATTCAGCCGCACCCCGAGGCCCGCATCCAGGCCGGGCGCAGGCCGGAAAAACAAGCCCCGCACAGCGGGCAATTATCTCCCCGACTAGGATTCATTCTGGCTACACCACGCGAACTGTCGGATTTTCTCGCCGGCGTCGAACGCCGGGCCTTCAAACAGGCCCTGTTCGCCGTGCGTGACGAAGAAGCTGCCCTGGACCTGGTCCAGGATGCCATGATGCGCCTGGCCGAGAAATACGGCGACCGGCCGGCAGAAGAATTGCCGATGCTGTTCCAGCGCATCCTGCAAAATGCCATCCGGGACTATTACCGCCGCAGCAAGGTCCGCTCCATGTGGACCACCCTGCTCTCCTCCCTGACCCCGGGGGACGACGAGGACAGCGACCCGCTAGACACACTGGAGGTGGAAGGCAAGGCCGGCGACAGCCCGGAAGGCTCCCTGGAACAGTCCCAGGTCCTGGCCGTCATTGAAGCAGAGATTTCCCGCCTACCCGGACGTCAACGGGAGGCCTTCCTCATGCGTTATTGGGAAGATATGGACGTCGCAGAGACGGCGGCAGCCATGGGATGCTCCGAAGGGAGCGTCAAGACCCATTGCTCCCGGGCCACCCACACCCTGGCCGCCGCATTGAAAGCAAAAGGAATAACCCTATGAACGAACAGCACTTTGCCTACCAGATACGGCGGCATCTGAACCAGGAGACCATGGCGCTCAGCCCGAGCATCACGGATCGCCTGGCGGCAGCCCGTAGCCAGGCGCTCGCCCACCAGCGGGTGGCCGCCCACGCCCCCATCCTGGCCGGCCTGGGTTTCCACCTGCACCTGGACGGCTTCCGCCCCAAGCACATGCTGGCCGCCCTGGCCCTGGTCGTCGGCCTTTCCTCCGGCATGCTGTGGCAGGCCGACGAACAGATGAACGAACTGGAAGACGTGGATAGCGCCCTGCTGGCCGACGATCTACCCCTGGACGCCTACACGGACCAGGGATTTGCCGCCTGGCTGGACCAGAACCCTGACGAATGACCGGTAAGCCGGCCTCCTTCCCCTTCCTGCTCTTGCTGGCCCTGCTGGCAGGCTTGGTTGCGCCCGCCGGCGCCCAGACCCCCGGCACCACCGCCGTGGTCGCCACCCCGCCCCAGCCGGCCTGGCAGGAGCTGGACCAGACCCAGCAGCAGATCCTTGCCCCCCTGGCGGAGGACTGGAACCGGATGGAGAACTACCGGCGCAAGAAGTGGCTCGGCATTGCCGCCCGCTATCCGCGCATGGCCGAGCAGGAACAGGAGCGGGTCCAGCGGCGCATGCGGGAATGGGCCAACATGACCCCCGAGCAGCGCAAGGAAGTCCGGGAAAAGTACAAAAACATCAAACAGTTGCCGCCGGAACGCAAGAATGCGGTGAAGCAGAAGTGGGAAGAGTACGCCAACCTGTCGGAAGAGCAGCGCCTGCAGCTCAAGGAAGCGGGCGCCGCCCGGCCGCGCCAGGCGGCGCCCCAGGGCATCGGCAAGGCCTTTACCACCCTGCCCCTGCGCAGCCTCGCCCCCCTGTCGC